>DNXM01000055.1 GCA_003505905.1 Oscillospiraceae bacterium | reverse complement strand
CTGTCATATCCGAAAGCCGAGCCGCAACCGCATGAAAGCCGCGTGCCATATTGATTCCGTGGTCTCCGTCACCGATTTCGGTATCAAGCTTTGTTAAAAACAACTTGTTTTCTTCTAAACAGTGAGCTATTTCGTTTAATAACTGCAATAATTGTTCCTTGTTCATCATTGTCCTCACATTTTGAAAGCCGGTGTTTCAGCCTTCTCATCAAGAAGCTGTTTCATTTCATCATCAAGCTTGAGCAGCGAAATCGAAAATCCTTCCATTTCAAGCGAAGTCATATAGTTACCGACGAAAGATTTGTAAATTCTAATTCCCTTTTCTTTCAAGACATCGGCAAGGTGGTTGTATACGATATAAAGCTCCATCAAAGGCGTTCCGCCGCAACCGTTCACCATAACCGCAACCTCAGAATGGTTATAATCCAAATCGGCAAGGATTTTTTCAAGCAAAATATCGGCAATTTCGTTGGCAGAAGTCAGCTTTTGCTTGCGCACGCCGGGTTCGCCGTGTATTCCGATGCCAACCTCCATTTCGTCTTCACCAAGAGTAAAGCCGGGAATTCCCGCAGCAGGTATCGTGCTTGGATTGATTGCCATGCCCATTGTGCGAACATTGTCAACAACCCTTTGCGCCGTTGCCGCAACTTCGTCCAAATCCGCACCGCTTTCTGCCTTTGCGCCGGCAATTTTATGGACAAAAACAGTGCCCGCAACGCCACGGCGTCCGGCAGTCCATGTGGAATTTTCAACGGCAACATCATCGGTAACAATAACCTTTCGTGTCATAATATTGTCGTCTTCTTCAACCTCTTCTGCCGCCATTTCAAAATTGATAATGTCACCGGTGTAATTCTTAATTATAAGCAAGGTTCCCTTACCCGAATCGACGGCACGAATACCCGTTGCAATCGCATCAACGGATGGCGATGTGTAAACAGCACCTGCAACCGCCGCATCAAGCATTCCGTAACCGACATATCCTGCGTGTGCAGGTTCATGACCGCTGCCGCCACCTGTTACAATTGCGACCTTGTCTTTCTTTGGGTTCTTTCTTATTACAATCAGCTCATCCTCGATTTTTGACAGCACATCGGGATTTGCCTTAACCAATCCGCTAATCATTTCCTCTTCAACAACAGAAACATCGTTAATAATTTTTTTCATAATATTTCCCTTTCTCATTTAATCTACTGCCGTTATTTTTTCAAATTGAATGTGATTCCGGTATTTTAACATATCATATCATATTAACTCAAAAAAGAAAAGTCGACTTCTTCAATTTTTCTGAAAAACTACTTCAATTTTTCTTGAAAAGCCACGGCGATTAACAGCCGATATCGACACAAGACCTGCGGAAGAAAGTATAAAGACTAAGAAAATGCTCGATAAAACTTTTTCGAAATTTCCGAATGTGTCTATTGGTGTGTGAATTATAACTTTGCTGAACTAATGTTGAAGACACGGAATTAATAATGCTTAAACTGTCAAAACAAGTAAATATGCCTTTAAGTTTAGTTAGCTCACTATATTTGGGATGGTCTCAAGAGTGCTTTCAAGAATTCCATTTTTTCCTTTCTGCGAGCGTGATTTGATTTGTATTTCCGCAGCCACTCTGCGGTAGGCGAAGTGTCGCATTTATTTCCCTGCAACGCCGGGTGAAATGTATGAAAAAAGCACCCTGCGTTGCCGCAAGGCGCTTGAATCATTGTGTTTATCGTGTATGTTTTGGAGAAAGGTACAGGTTAATGTATCAATCCAATAATTCGATGTCCTTTATTTCAGGTTCTTCCAACTCAAGAAGCATTGCCGGAAAAGGCTCGCCGTTCTTTCTTGAGTCTCTTAATGAAATACTGGCAATTTCCGGGTCATTATCGTAATATGGTGTATAATAAGCGCAGTATCCAGTAAACACTTCATCATCTGTTGTAGTAACCTTCACCTGATGCCCACGTGAATCATACATTTTTCTTTCAATCCCTGTCAGCATTTCAATCCTCCTTCGCCGGTACAATATGAATGCCATTATTGGCGTAATGAATTGTAAATTTGCGGGTATGGTATTCTTTTCCAGTATTCAAATCAACAACTACACCGATAACACGGTCAGCGATACAAACCTCCCGACGATTGAAAACATTTGCGTTTGTCCTTTTTATATCACCGGTTCCGGCATACTGATTCACAAGCTGCTGCACTTCTTCTGAGCTCACGGTGATATAGCTTCTGCCGGGAATGTAGTTGTTTGAAGCAATGATATGCTTCTCTTGCTTTCCGATCAAAATGGTTTTTACTGTTTTATCAGAACGCAAAACCTTTTTAAGCTGTTCGTCTGCAATATATCGGTCAAGCTTTTGTTCTGCGCTGCCATTATTATACCGCATTTCTGCCGTATTGTCAACCCTTTCATAGGTTTTCTCATACTGTTTTGATGCCGAATAATCCCACGAAACGATTTGCCCGCTGCCGTCTTTAACGGCGGCTACGCCGGTTCTGGCATAATCCGGCTTATGGTCAGTCTGCTTGCACAAATCATTATACTGCGCTTGCTGTCGGTGGAGCTTCATGCTTTCTGCTTCACAGTCTGCTTGCAAGTCAGCCTTAAGCCTCGGGTTGTCAGCCGCTTCCATGGCTGCCTGATAGCCGATGATTTTGCGCTTTGTCGCCCGAATCGCACGCTCGCTTTTCCGCATGAGCTGCGAGACCTCGTATTCGGTCAGCTTTTGCCCGTTGACGGTGTATTTTGCTTCGTTCAAGCGGTCTAATTCCGCTTTGGTATAGGCAGGCTGAGAGATACCCGGGAAGAACGGATAAAAAGAATGACGGCAGTTGACGCCGCAAAGTCCGTCTATTTTACCGTAACCTGTGCTTTCATAAAAGTTCGGGTATTCCGCCGTTGACCCGTTTATCTTGAACACCTTTCCCTGCCATACGGCGTGGGTCGGTCTTGCCCCGGCATGGGCGGATGTTTCGTAATACTCGGCACCTAATTCTTTACCACCGTGCTGTCTGGCGTTGGTGTTCCCGGGCTGACCGCCTCGCTTGCGCTTTGTTGTTGCCGTTTGGTTGGCGGAAACAGTGTTGCCGTTGCCAACCTTTTCAGCCCATTTATCACGCTGCTTCCATGCCGAAATGAGCTTTCTGCTCACATCAAGTTCCGCTGCAATCTCTGCATTTGTCTTTTTATAATCGCTCTCGCACCATAGCTCAAACGCCCGTTCCCGCTTGTTATCCTTATCGGGCAATCAATATCACCACCGCCATTCGTTTTCGTAAAAATAAAAAAATCACCGCCAGCGGTGTGCTGACGGTGCGTATTGTGCATTGTTATTTGTTCTTATGCACGGGGTTGAATTTGAAATCAAAGACCGGCTTTTCCGGCTCCGCTTCATCGCCGTCGGGAAAATCCGGGTAAAGCATGTGACAGCCGTACACAAAGCCAGACGGTGAAAGCTGATTAGAACCCAGCAAATCTGACACTCTTACAGATTCATCATAAGAACGCCTTATACAACCTCGTGCCTGTACATCCTTGATATACTCTTCAGGAAATCCCTTCATGGTCTTGAAATCTTCCAGAACAGCTTTCTCATACTCCGCATAAGTCATTTTTGCGGCCATGTTTTACCTCCCCGTTATTTGCTTGTTTCAAATTGCTTTTGCTTCGTCATATCCGTTATCCCCTGTGCAGGGTTCTCGTTTCATCGGGACAACAGGACGGTTCTATGTCCGGATATTCTCCCTGTGCCTTCCTATCAGCATTCCCGCAATATTCTTTCAATAAATCCTTTTGACACACCCGTCAGCCGGTTCAGCCGACGGATTGAAACACCTCTGCTGAGTGCTTTAATTATATTTTTTCTTTGTCCTCGTCGCTTTCGAATATGTTCTGCTCGTCTATTCCCCGGAGCAGTATATGATACCGCCCTGTTTCGGCGATTGCTCTGGCTGTTCTCGGCATTTTTCATCCCCTAAGTCATCTTGCCACCGGAAATAAAATCTGTCAAGACACAGAACCGTCCCCCTGTCTTCCGTTTTAAGTATTCTTGTGTTTGATGAAAATGTAAACCTGTATTATCTCGCCGGTTTCNNCGTTGGAATAACCGTGTCCCTTCATGGAGCCCGCTATCCAGAGACAGTTGATAAACAGATATCCCTCCGCTTCAATCGGCGCCCATGCGTTCTCAGCCGGGATATATTCGATAAAGCATTTGCCTCTCTCCGTGCTGCGGTAAAAGACGAGTCCTTCGTCGAAGCGCTCTTTCATCCATTCTTTTTTTATAAGACTCTGCTTACCGGACATGGCACAGCAGATGTGCTCGTTATCAATATTATCCTTGGTTATCCTGATATAATCCATAATTTCAATCCTTATCTTTACTCAGAACGAAAACCTGTATTATCTCGCCGGTTTCATCCTTATATTCCTTTTCAAAAACCGCACCGTAAGACATCGCGGTTTTTTGTGACGGAATATTATCCGCACTCATGTAGGAATACACTTTTTCAAACGGCGTATTTTTAAAAGTCCAATCACGCACTGCTTTTGCCGCTTCGGCAGCGTATCCCTTTCTTTGCATATCACCTCTAATATGATAGCCGATTTCCGGCAGAATACTACCGTCTATCATTTGCATCGTCAGTCCACAATCCCCGATTAGCTCTCCGCTTTCTTTCAAGCAAACCGCCCATAGACCAAAGCCGAAGACTGAGTACCGTTCCACGTTTTTGGCTATCCATTTTTTAACACGTTTTTCATCAAATGTGTAAGGGTAATGCTTCATTATATCACTGTCGGCAAGTACTTTGTATAATGAGTCTTTGTCTGTTGCTTTTAGCTCACGCAGAACAAGTCTTTTGGTTTCAATAATCATTCTTTTATCCCTCCGTAACGGCAAATAAGACTTTGATAATTCTTAATTTTCGTTTGAAGCAATTTTCCCGCTTCCGACTTGTTGTTGTTATACTTTCCTTGCTGAAATGAATGGAAATAAGGTCAACATTCTTTATCTTTCCTTTGGCAATGCGACAAAAAGTGCGAACCGGGGAAGATAGGGCAAACACCCATACGGGCGAAATAATCGTGACGCTTTCAAACGCTTCAAGGTTTACGGAAATCGGTTCAATGGGCATTTCCCATCGGCGCATTCCGAATCGACCGCACCACAGAAAACCGAAAAATCCATCCGTCTTTTCTTGTGTCTTTATTTCGCAAATCGTTGCTCCGAGCTTGTCGGCTGTTTTGTATGCAAGGGCTTTTCCGTAACCCGTTCTCGAATAAAAGTCAACAAGTTTTTTACTGTCTTTGCCTATATTTTTATAATTGTCCGAACGAAAAGTGAAACATTCTCGTTTATGTAAAACAAAGGAGAAATACCCCGTTGTTGCCTGCAAAAACCCGAAAATGAAA
>DNXM01000223.1:1987-2510 GCA_003505905.1 Oscillospiraceae bacterium | reverse complement strand
TGCGGAAGTAGTGCATGGCACCCGAGAGGACAGTGTATTCCCTGCCGTCCAAATAAAATTTTTCGCCTTGATAGGTTAGAATGCTCATATGCTTCTCCTCAAAATCCCGAAATGCCGGTGTGCTTCACCATTTCATCACGAATGAAAATCAAGCTGTCATACAGCGCTTGGTTGCTGAAATCAAAAAAGGTTTCACCGTTTGCGTTAAAACGCTCGTTGATTGCCGCAACATACGCATAGCGCGCGGAATATCGGCGAATGAAATCAATGGCTTTCGCACGGTTAAACGGCTTGCCTTGCCGAACGGCAATCGTGAAATGGTCGATATCATCAATTTCGTTAAACAGCTCCAAATCATACATAGCGTTTTCCTCCGTTACAGCACCCGAATATTGTATTTGCTTCCGCCCTCGAAATAATCGGGGTTGCGAAACGCTTCTTTGCCGAGCAAATCAATCAAATATACCATTCTTGTTTGCAGTTCGCCTGTTTCGTACAGGTCGATGATGCGGCCGCCTCGCAT
>DNXM01000223.1:0-1953 GCA_003505905.1 Oscillospiraceae bacterium | reverse complement strand
CCTCGCATATCGTCGTGCGTTGACATATTGTAGCCGACCGAGCCGTCACACGCCATGGTAATGCCGCAGTATTCGCCTTGCAGGGTGTTCAAATGGTCGTGCCCGGCGAAAAAGCCTTTGATGTCGCCACGCTGTAAGGCAAACGAAAACAGCCCGGAATTGAACAGGGTCGCATCCAAGCTTTCTCGCTGTAATCCGACTGCGTTGGTCTGCTCCGGGTTTTGGCTGACATAAATAAATTCGGGCAGCATAATGTGAAAAAACATTATGCCGGGTGTCTTTTGTCCCTCTTGTTGCTCCCATTGGCAGGATTGGTTGTAGTACCAAGCCACCTGGTCGGGATAAGGCATGGATTGATTGATGATGAGGTTGTTTGTGCGAGGCAGAGAAACGCAGGTATCCTCCGATAAATGAAAGGCTTTGTTTGTGTCCTCATGTCCTCGGTGTGAATCCATTGCCCAAATGCGATAGGCGGTTTTTTCGCCGTCCGAAGACAGAATCGGAATCACATAATTTCCCACACCGCTTAGCTCCTTCGGTCCTTTTTCGCCGAGAAAGCCGTCCATGCTTTCGTAGATTTCCATTTCCTCGGCGATGTCAATGCCTGCTTCACGGTCGTGGTTGCCGAATACAGCCGCCCACGGGAGCTTGCGTTTGAGAATCGGTTCGAGGATTTTGCAAAAATACGGGCGAATGTCTTCTTTGTTTTGTTTCAAAAGAATCTGGTCACCGCCGAGCATGACGAAATCGGGCTTGCTTTCCGCCACAAGGGCTTCGATGCCCCGAATCAGCTTCGGGTTGCAGTCTTCGCCTGCGTGCATATCGGAAATCATTAAAATGCGAAATTTTCCGTCTTCACGAAATTTCAGTTTCGGTGCTTTCATTCCTTGCGCCTCCTTGTATATGGCGTTATTATAACAAATAAAGGAAAAGAAGACAACACCGAAGTGCCGTCTTCCTGCTTGATTTTAGGTTTCGTCCAATTGAATTCCACGGAAATCACGGAACAAATGGGATTGGTCGTTGTGGTAAACCAGCACACGGTCGCCGTATTTGCCCGTGCCTTCTTCATAAAACAAAATCTTGGTCACACCCGTGTTGCCGTTAGCAAAGTCAAAGCCTTGCTCGGTTGACAAGCCGAGAGCGGCAAAAATGAGGAATGTGTTGAAACAGGCGTGTGCCGCCACCAACACTTTTTCGCCGTTGTGGAAACGGTCGGTCAAGTATTTTATCATCGTCTTGGCACGGTTCATGCGTTCTTCGTCTTCGGGTGTTTTATCGTTATAAATCAAACGCTCATAGCCCTCTGCGCCGACGGCTTTACGGGTGTTCGGATAAGTTTGCCGAATAGTTTCAATCGTCTTGCCCGGATTTTCACTCATACCGCATTCGCAAAACAGCGGATGCAGCTCCAGGTCGTGACAGCCGTTTTCAGGCTGCTGCATGGCAACGGCGTAGCCTGTCGCCGTGGCACGGGCGTAGGGTGAAGCAAGAATGTGGTCAAACGCAAAATCTGAAAAGCGTTCACCGAGCAGCTCCGCTTGCTTTTGACCGAGCTCGGTTAATTTCGGATCCCACAATTCATCCTCGCTCGGGTTGATGCCCTCGTAGCCGATATTGCCCTGCGACTGACCGTGACGCACTAAATAAAGCTCCAAAGCAAGACGGGGTTCTTTTTTCTCTGACATAACAATCTCCTATGTTTTTATTATAGTCCGATGTCTGCCTGCATCAAATAGAGCAGGGACTTCGGCAAGCTTTTTCCGCACAAATCAAAATAGTTGAGGGTATAGGTGCTGAATGATGCAGGCGCGTTTTCGTTCAGCTCAAACACACGCACGCCACGCCCCGTGTTGCCGTAGCAACGGAAGGACGCACCGGGGGTTTGAATGACACGCACACCGTCAACCACGCCGTCATAGTTGTTCACATGGTGATGGCTGAATACGGCGG
>DNXM01000058.1 GCA_003505905.1 Oscillospiraceae bacterium | reverse complement strand
GCCGCAATCGGCTGATTCTTGAAAATATCCTCGGCGATTTTTTCAATCGCTTCTGCCGGAAAGGTTTCAGAAGACGGATTTCCTGCTGAAAACGGAATGTAGCCGGGCAAGCCGTTGTACTTGAAAAATTCACGAATCAAGGACGGCTGAAGATTGGAAACACGGTTGGAAAATTTGTATTCCACGAATAATCACTCTTTTCGATAATAAATATGGAAATTATTATAACACAGTCCGTACTTTTTTCAAGCTTTTTGTTGCATTTTCGTGCAAGGAATGATAGAATGAGAACAACTCAAAAGCCATCAAAGACAAAGGAGAACCTATCATGAAAACAACGAAAAAGCTTCTTGCCGCCCTTTTGGCAATTGTCTGCCTGTTTTCCGTCAGTGCCTGCACCAGAGAGGGTGCCGACCAAATGGATTTGGAAGACGGTGAAGATGTTACCGTAACCTATGCAAAAGCAACCGTTGCCAATATGAGCGGAAAAGACGCCGTCAAATTGCTCTATAAGCGTTCCGACAGCGCAAATTGGAGCGACAACATTTTGACGCAGGATTATTTCCACAAAAACATGGGGCTTGAAATCACCTATCCCGTCGGTGCAAAGTGCCGATACGACATTCGCTTGATTTTTGAAGACGGTTCTTACCAAGATTTCACCAAGCTTGATTTGGAAGGCTCGAAATCCATCGTCTACTTGGGTGAAGCTCCCGAAACCTCTGCCGCAAAGGTTATAGAAAAATAAACCGAAAAGCCACTCAACCGCAACGGTGCAGAAAGCCTGCATGGTTGCGGTTTCTTTTTGTAAAAAACAGCCGAACCTCTCTGTTTTGGAGAAGTCCGGCTGTTTTGTTATACCAATTTGATTGTGATAATTTCAAAGGGCTTGACGGGAACCGTGACGCTGTTTTCGCTGATGTTCAATTCCTCCAGCTCGTTTTCCATCAAATCGCACAGGAACGCCTTTTCAAACGGCACGCCGAAGGTCAATGTCGTGTTGCAGCGCTTGTTCCAGCTTTCATACATACGCACAACCGTGCTGTCGCTGTCCTCCGCCTTTTTGACGGTATCCACCACAACATTTTCCGCCGAGGAGGAAACCAAGCTGAACGCCTCCGGCAAAGCACCGTCCTGCTCGCCGATACGGAACGCACAAAGCGGATTGTTCAAATCGTACGCCGCTTGGATGGTGCCTGCATGGCGGAACGAACCGACATGAGGACGAAGCGAATAGGTGAAATCGTGATGACAACGGTCGGCATGAATATTCGGGTGTGTCGCACATTTAATCAAGGTCAGGCGCATCACGCCGTTGTGAATGTCATGCCCGTATTTGCAGTCGTTGAGGATGCTGACACCGTAATCGCATTCGGACAAATCGGCATACTTATGGGCGCAAACCTCAAACTTTGCCGCATCCCAGCTTGTGTTGATATGGGTCGGGCGCTCCACCGAGCCGAACTGAATTTCATAGGTTGCTTTGTCGGCATTGATTTCCACCGGGAACGCTGTTTTGATGAGCAGATGCTCCTCGTTCCAATCGGCGGCAGTTTCAAAGTCGATTCGGTCGGTGTCGCTGTAAATCCAAACCTTTTGTTCAACCGTGGAATGAAGGAATTTTCTGGTAATCTTAACGCCCTTACGACTTCCGTCATCCAGCACCTCAACGGCACTCACATCGTCAATTTCACGGCGTTTTTCTTTGTAGTAGCAGGAGATTTCCCACGCATCGTATTCACGGGGGAAGTCCTCGTACGCTTCCAAAACATTGCCACGCTCGCCTGCCGAAAGCACTTCACGCGCGGCACGCTTGTCATACAAACGGGAAATCGTGTAATCGGGTGCGAACTCAAGCACAAAGAAGTCGTTTTCCATACGCTTTTCATCGACCGTTACCGTACCGTTGCCCTCGTTGCCCTGCACCACTTTCCAGCCCTTTGCCGGAATATCACGCACGAAAATGTGCTTGCCGTCCACCTCAACATCACCGCTGTGGGTGAAGGAAAGCGGATTGAACACCGCAATACCGCCATTCGTTTTGATGTTGGAGAGAATGTCTTGCTGTGCATCATTCAAGATGCGGTTACCTTCAGCCTTAATGGCATCATACTGACGGGTGCTCTCCTCATAAACTTCAAAGATGGAAGAACCGGGAATAATATCGTGGAACTGATTGAGAAGAATGCATTCCCAACCCTCGTTGATTTTCGCCTGCGGATAAGCCTTTTTGTTGATTAAGCGGTTGATTTCGCAGAACAGCTCCGTGTTCTGATACAAAAATTCGCACTTGCGGTTGTTGCGCTTGTTGAGGGCATTCGAGGTGTAGGTGCCACGGTGGAATTCCAAATACAGCTCACCAATCCACTTCGGAAGCTTCGGATTATCCTTGGTGCGTTCCACAACACGGTTAAGGAAATCACCCGCAAACTCGATTTTCGTGTTCGGCACACCGGGCAATCCCTTTTGCAAACGGCGATGCGTTTCAATATGCTCCTCCATCGGTCCACCGCCGCCATCTCCGTGGCCGAAGGTAATCATCACTTCATTGTTCAAGTGCTTTTGCTGATAACGGTTCCATGCGCCCTTGACCACATCAGGCTCCAACATAGCCGTATAGGTGGCGTGTGTTTCAGGCTTCTCCCACTTGCGGTAACGCTGTGCGGTGAGGAAATAAGAGAAAATCTCGGTGGAATCAATACCGCTCCACAGGAAGGTGTCGTACGGGAGCATATTATATTCGTTCCAGCTGATTTTTGAGGTAACGAACTTATCAACACCGCTCTTGCGCAAAATCTGCGGCAAAGCGGCAGAATAACCGAACACATCGGGCAGCCAAAGCACCTTGCTGTCCACACCGAACTCTTTTTGGAAGAAACGCTTGCCGAAAAGCACCTGACGCACCAGGCTTTCGCCCGAGGTAAGGTTACAATCCGCCTCGACCCACATGGCACCCTCTACTTCCCACCGACCCTCGGCAACAAGCTTCTTGATTTTCTCATAGGTTACAGGGCTGTCCTCCTTCACATACTGATAGAGCTGTGCCTGCGAGGACATGAATTTGTATTCGGGGTATTTTTCCATCATGGACACAACGGTTGAGAAAGAGCGAACGGCTTTTTCTCGGGTTTGCGCAAGAGTCCACAGCCACGCCACATCAATATGCGTGTGCCCGATGCAAATGCAGTTGACCTCCTGCTCTTTGCAGAAATCGCCGTAGAAATTTTCTTCCAACCAACTCAAAGCCTCGGCAGCAGACCGATAAAATGCTTCCGAACGGGGAACGCTCAAATCAATCCTATTGACCGCTTCATTGACACGAAGCAAAATGTCGTTGAATTCCTTATCATTTTCATCGTACATTTTCAGCACATCGGACGGCACTTTCAAATCGTAATAGAGCGATTGAACCGTTTCGTTAAACGCAAACAGATTTGCCACCAAGTAATGACGGCAGGAATGCAAGCCCGTGTAGGCATAAACGAAAATATCAAATTCATTGCCGTCGGGCAAATCAATGAAACGGTGGTTCAAATCCAAGCCGTGCGCAATTTGACCGTTCACATAAACCAAAAACTGCGGTTCACGGTTCACCGTGCCTTACCGTGGCTCGGTGAACCGTGAACCGCAGTTTTT
>DNXM01000232.1 GCA_003505905.1 Oscillospiraceae bacterium | reverse complement strand
AGGGCTTCTGCCTGTTTGACACAAAATACACCGATTACAGCGTGATGAACACACCCTACGGTCGTGACTTGGTGCGTGATTTTGCGGACGCATTCCGTGCAGAAGGCATCCGCATCGGTTTCTATTACTCTCTGCTTGACTGGCATCATCCCGATTTCCCGATTGACAGCTTTCATCCGAGAAGAGATGACGAAAATGTTGCCGAATTGGACGAGGGCAGAGATATGCACAAGTACGCCGAATTCATGCGCAACCAAGTGACCGAGCTTTTAACCAACTACGGAAAAATTGATATTCTTTGGTTTGATTTTTCTTACCCCGACAGCGAATACAAGGGCATGAAGGGCAAGGGCAAGGACGATTGGGAAGCCGAAGAGCTTATTGCAACCGCCAGACGGCTTCAGCCCGACATCATCATCGACAACCGCACGGGCATTGAGCAGGATTTGTGGACACCCGAGCAGGTTCAGCCGACTGAATGGGTGCGTGACGACAACGGCAACCGTGTCGTTTGGGAGGCCTGCCAGACCTTCTCCGGCTCCTGGGGCTATCACCGCGACGAGCAGACATGGAAATCGCCCGAAATTCTGATTCGGATGCTGATTAACACCGTATCCCTCGGTGGAAACCTGCTGTTGAATGTCGGTCCGACCTCCCGCGGCTATTTTGACAAGCGTGCCGTTAAGTCACTCAACGAAATCGGCGAATGGATGAAGTATAATTCCCGCAGTATTTACGGCTGTACACAAGCCGAATACACCGCACCGTCCGATATTCGCTACACGCAAAACGGACACCGTCTGTACGCCCACATTTTTGCTTATCCGTTCCGCACGCTTGTGCTGGAAGGCTTTGCCGATAAAATCGACTATGCGCAATTCCTGCACGACGGCTCGGAAATACTTTACGAAATTGACGAAGAAAAGAACAAGGTCACCTTCAAGCTGCCCGTTGTCAAGCCCGACACCCTTGTTCCCGTCATTGAAATTATGCTCAAGGACTGATGCTTGGTGATTTTCAAAAACGCATTTATCATTGACGAACAATTCAACAAGGTTAAAGCAGACCTTGAAATACAGGGGGAAACCATCACTGCCATCGGCAATTTGAACGGCAAAGATGAAATAGACTGCTCCGATTTGACCGTCATGCCCGGCATGATTGACCTTCACATTCACGGCTCACGCCTTGCCGACTGCTCGTCCGACAATGTACGGGACATTCAAACCGTCAGTCGTTCTTTAGCCGAAAACGGCATCACTTCGTTTTGCCCGACAACAATGACGCTGTCCGAGGATGCGCTCAAGGGTGCTTTTTCGGCAATACGCTCCTGCATGGGTCGGGAAGAAGGTGCCTACATCCACGGCATCAACATGGAAGGCCCGTATCTTTCCCATGAAAAGAAAGGCGCACAGGCGGATGAGCACATCCGCACACCCGATATCAACGAGTTTCGGCGACTGCGTGAAATTTGCCCGATTTGCCTGGTGGATGTTGCCCCCGAAGTGCCCGGTGCCGACGCATTTGCACGGGAAGCCTCGAATGACTGCACGGTTTCCGCCGCACACACGGCGGCAAGCTATGAGCAGACGGTCGAAGCCTTTGCCAACGGTTTTTCACACGCAACGCACTTATTCAACGCCATGACGCCGATTCAGCACCGTGCGCCCGGCGTACCGAGTGCCGTGTTTGACAGTGAAAGCGTTACCGCCGAGCTGATTTGTGACGGCTTTCATATTCACCCTGCCGTGCTGCGCATGGCGTTCCGCCTGCTCGGAAAAGACCGTGCCGTGGTCGTCAGCGATTCCATGCCGGCGGCGCAGGTCGGTGACGGCACCTATCAATTGGGCGGACAAACGGTTTATGTAAAAAGCGGAAAGGCAACGCTTGCCGACGGCACAATTGCCGCAAGCACAACCAACCTGTTTGAGGAATACAAAAATCTGCTTCGGTTCGGCGTTGACCCACAGCAAGCCATCAGAGCCTGCACCATCAACCCTGCCCGTGTCATCGGGCAAGACCGTGTTACAGGCTCCCTTGCAGTCGGAAAGAGAGCGGATATTCTCATTACAGACGATTCGCTCCGCTTGAAAGCCGTTTTTATCAAAGGCAAACAAATCCGTTGAGCGACCCTCGGGCAAGCACCGAGATTTCCTCGGTGCTCACCCTATCTTCAGCGGTCAAAAAGCGGCTCCCCGAGGGCTGAAAACAGCCACCGTCTTTTTGTTATGACCGCACAATTTCCGCCCTCAAACCATATTATGCCGACATTGGCTTTTTGCCCCAACGGCACACTAAATTCTATATTTTGGAGGACTCCTATGAAAACCATCGGTATTTTAATTGCAGACGAATATGAATATGCGCCCTTTTGTGCCTTTGCGGACCGATACGGTGCCGTGAAGAGCCGAGAAAACGGCTTTAATCTGATTGAATTTGAATTGTTCGGCAACAAAATGATTGCCATTGAAAGCGGAATCGGCAAGGTCAACGCCGCCACCTCCGCTTTGAAGATGATTTCGGAGAAAAAAATTGATGAGCTTTACAACATCGGTTTTTCGGGAGCCGTTCACGGTCTGCGCCGCGGCACGGTCATTGCCGCAACAGCTTATCAGGAATGCGACTTTGACTTGACACCCCTCGGTTATCCGCTCGGGGAGAAGCCCGGTCAGAACTTTGTTTACCACTCCGACCCGGCTATGCTCGAAGCCGCCGAGAAAATCGGCTTGCTCACCTGCAAAATCGGCACGGGCGATATGTTCCTGACGAGCCAGAGCAAAAAGAAAGAGTTTTATGAGTTGTTCGGCGTTTGCTCGTTTGATATGGAATCCGCCGCCATCGGAAGCGTTTGCGAACGGTACGGCATTCCGTTTTTGAGTATCCGCAAGATTTCCGACGATGCGGAGGATTCCGCCGTGGAAGACTACAAAACGATGAACGAAAGCTTGGAAACCGGCTTGACCGACACGCTCGTTGCCCTGCTGAAAGAGCGTTACGATGGCTGATTCATCCATTTTGTCCTGCCGCCTTTGCCCACGAAGCTGCGGAGCATTCCGCCCCGAGCGTGGCACGGGCGACGGCTTTTGCGGTTTGCCCGCTCTCCCCGGCATCTGCCGTGCGGAAAAGCATTTTGGGGAAGAGCCGCCCATCAGCGGAACACAAGGCTCGGGTGCGATTTTTTTCAGCGGCTGCGTCCTGCGATGCGAATTTTGTCAAAACAGCGCCATCAGCCGCCGCAGCTGCGGCACCGTTGTGAACGAAAACGGTTTGATTGATTGGATGAAACGCTTGGAAGGCCAAGGCGCGCACAACATCAATTTGGTCAGTCCCACACCCTACTATCCGCTCATCCGCAAGGCGCTCGAAGCGTACAAGCCTTCCGTGCCGATTGTTTGCAATACATCGGGTTATGAACGAGTGGAAACGCTGCGAAGCATGGACGGATTGATTGACATTTACCTGCCCGATTTTAAGTATTCTTCAAGCGACACGGCAAAACGGTATTCCGAAGCGGAGGATTATCCGACAGTTACCGCCAAAGCAATAAAAGAAATGTACCGACAGGTCGGCGCACCCATCTATAATGAAAACGGACTGATGAAAAAAGGGCTGATGGTGCGTCATCTTGTGTTGCCCGACAACAAGGAAAACTCGCTCGGCGTAATTGATTGGATTGACGAAAATTTGCCAAAATCCGTCCCCGTCAGCTTGATGGCACAGTATTTCCCCACAGGTAACGAAACCCACACGGAGCTGAGCCGCCGCATTACGCAGGGGGAATACGAACAAATCATCGACTATATGCTCCTGCTCGGCATGGACAACGGCTTTTTGCAAGAGCCGGAATCCGCCGACGGCTGCTATGTACCCGATTGGAATTTGAAAGAAAAGGAATGAGTTTATGAAAACGCCGGAAGAATTTGCTGAAAAAGCAAAGAAATTGTTTTTGGAAGGCTACAACTGCTCGCAGGCGGTTTTGCTCGCCTTTGAAGACATAACAAATCTCGACACAAAAACAGCCGCCATGCTTTCCTCCTCGTTCGGCGGCGGAATGGGTCGACTGCGTGAGGTTTGCGGTGCGGTAAGCGGAATGTTTATGGTTGCAGGCTTGACGCAGGGCTATTACGACCCAAAAGCAAAAGAAGAAAAAACGGCACACTATTTGCCCATTCAAAGCCTGGCAGAAGAATTCAAAAAAGAAAACCGAACGATTATTTGCCGTGAACTGACGGGCTTGAATGCAGACGGCTCTGCCGTGCCCGCCGAACGCACGGCAGAATACTACAAAAAGCGCCCCTGCGTCGATTTGGTCGGCGATGCGGCACGCATTACAGCGAAATTTTTGCAAAATCAACAATATCGGCAAAAGGATTGAGAAAGATGGAACAAAAGCGGAAACGAACGGATTTTTTCTCCTTGGCAGACAGTGCTTTTATCACGGGTGCTCTGCTGTTGGTGGTGTTTTTGCTCAAACGCATTTGGCCGTTCGGCACAATCAATGTGACGAGCGGTGACATGGCACAGGGCACACTTCCGATTGTGTA
>DNXM01000240.1 GCA_003505905.1 Oscillospiraceae bacterium | reverse complement strand
AAATAATCCCGATAATCGTCTGCTGACTTTCCGACAACATTGTTTGCGTTAAAGGTGATGTCCACCCGGTCGATTTCCGACGCCGCAAAGGCAGGCGCCGCCAAGGACAAAGCAATCATCAACGCAAGAAACAGCGCCGAAATCTTCTTAAACTTTTGCATGGTATCACAAGCCTTTCAAAAAAGAAATTCGTGTTCTCGGCGCAAAATTCACTCTGCCACCGATACACGCCGTATTTGGGTTACCTTAATATTACCATATTATGATAATTTTGCAATATGTATTTTACATTTTTTTGAAAATTCAAAGCAACTTTCGTTATCCGACCACCCGAACGGTTTGCCGTCCGCTGCCGCATTCTTTTTGCTTTTTTGTCACATTTCCTCTGCTTTTATGATTCAAAAAATTCGGTCACTGTGCAATGGTATTTTAGCAAGGCCAAAAAAAATAAAATACGGCTTGCATTTCTGCCGTTAAACTATATAATAGAAGCAACTGTTTAAGCGTCACTTTTGAAGCTACGGGAGGAATTGTATGGGCACTTTTTCAAAAACAGCATCTGTTTTTTTGGTTCTTTGGTCGTTGATTGCGGGAATGTTTTCAACGGGCAAGAACACCGTTTATTATTTTGATTCGGTAAACGGCAGTGACACGAACCTCGGAACAAGCGAAAACGCACCGTTAAAATCATTGTCGCTGCTCAATCAAATTCGCTTAAAAAGCGGTGACACGGTTTTAATAAAAGCCGATTCGGTGTACCGCAACAAGCTCTATTGCCGCAAGGGTGTTACATACGGCTCCTACGGTGAGGGCAAAATGCCCACCATTATGCCGTCGGTGGATGCCTCGGACGCATCCCAATGGGTGAACACCGACACGAGCATTTGGAAGTTCAAAAAAATCTTTCTTACCGATGCAGGCAATATCATTTTTAACGACGGCGAAAAGGTCGGAATCAAAATCGCCAAAGACATCAAAGGGTATGAGGGCAAGGTAGACGAATTAAAAAACGACCTTGAGTTTGTTCATGCATCAAACGGATATGTTTATGTTTTCAGCGAGCAAAATCCTGCCGAACGGTTTGACCGCATTGAAATTGCCCGGCGCACGCACGGCATTGAATTAAAGTCCGGCGTAACCGTTGACGGACTGCGTGTGTTATATGCAGGCTGTCACGGCATGGACGGCTCGGAGCTGAAAAATGTAACCATCCGCAACTGCGAAGTCGGCTATTGCGGCGGTGCGCTTCACTATGAGGGCAGTCGCTACGGCAACGGCATTCAGTTTTGGCTGGGCGGCGACAACCTAACGGTTGAAAACTGCTATGTGTACCAGATTTACGACGCAGGCTTGACCTTTCAAAGCAGCGAAGGCGTTTTCACCAATGTGAAATTCATCAACAACCGTGTGAACAAATGCACCTATGCCATTGAGTATTTCAACAACGGCGACGGGTATTTCAAAAACATTCTTTTGGATTCGAATATGCTCACCAATTCGGGCTACGGTTGGGGCGCACAGCGACCAGACCCCGTGCACACCTCCGCCATCAATTCGTGGTACAGTCACGGCAACCGAGCCGAAAACTTCGTGATTTCCAACAACACCCTGCAATGCTCCACACACGCCCTTTTCAACATCGGTTCGCTTGACGGAACACCGCCGACCTTCCGGGGCAACACCTACCGCCAACCGCATTCGGGCTATATGTTCTCCAACCATACCAAGTTCTATAGCGACGAAGCCAAAGAGCTGATGCGTGAAATGGATCCGACCGGCAGCATGAAGTATTATTACGGGACTATTGAATAACCGATGGAACCGAATCGGGCTGTATGAGCGCAATTCCTGCAGCCCGATTTTCAAAAAAGAAAAACGCAAAAATTATCTTGCTTTTTTGCCGCAAGAATCGTATAATAGACGGTGCAAATTGAATATCCGCCTCCTTAGTTAAATGGATATAATAAACCCCTCCTAAGGGTTAGTTGTGAGTTCGATTCTCGCAGGGGGTGCCAAAAGAAAAAGTCGCTTCGGCGGCTTTTTTCTTTTGCCCAAGGGAATCGAACAAGGAAAAATTGCAGACAAGGCAGCAAAATGAACAGAAAAAATAATTTTGACTGTTTTTGTCGAAAAGTTAATAATTTGTTCACAAATTCACATCCTATTATTCTTGCTTCTGCACTTAAGTGCAAGTGTACAATTTCGAGCAAGGCAGGGTGTGAAAATCATGTTGACAAGACCGGAGTTTATAAAAGCAATCGGTTCCAAATATTCCGAAATACGGTTTTATGAAAAGCGTGGTCTTCTTTTGCCGGATTTTGTCAACGAAAAGACAAAGCGGCACTATTATTCCGACCATGCGGTAAAGGTCTATTTTTATATTCAGAATTTGCAAAAGGTCGGCTACTCACTTGACGAAATTCAATCGCACCTTAACGGCATTGACGGTTTGACGGACGAGGAATTTTATGAAAAGCGAGAAAAAGCGCTGACCGAACAGCTTGACCGATTAGCCAAAATTAAAACAGAAGAGCCGGTTCGCCTGCAAAAGGCTAAAAAATATTATCAAACCCCGGTTGCCAAAAAGGAAAAGGATAAATAGGCGGTGTAATTGTGGCAGAACAGAAAGAGCCAACGAACTTAATTGAGTTGTTGCAGCAGCTCAAAGAGCATAATATACCAGAGGAAAAATACAAGAGCCACATTGACCGTTTTCTTCACAATAAGGCAATAAAAAATGTGGTGCCGTACAGCGGAACATTGGAATTGACCCCCTATTGCAATTTGGATTGTAAAATGTGTTATGTTCACCTCAACAAAGAACAACTGAACGGTGCAAAGCTTTTAACGGTTGAGGAATGGAAAAGCTTAATTAAACAAGCCCACGATGCGGGAATGCGCACCGCCACGCTGACCGGCGGCGAATGTCTGCTTCACCCCGATTTTGATGAAATTTATTTGTATCTTCAATCCTTCGGTATTGAGGTTTCCATAAAAACAAACGGCACTTTACTTAATGCAAAGCGCATCGCTTTTTTTCAAGAGCATCCGCCTGTTTCCATTGAAGTTACCTTATACGGAAGCTGTAACGAAGTTTACGAAGCCGTGACGGGTTCGCCGCAGTTTGACACGGTGTGGAAAAATATCGCACAAGCCAAAGAAGCGAATTTGCCGATTTCCGTTATGATAACGCCGAACGCCTTTATGGGGAACGACGGGATAGCCTTAATTGAAAAAATACATTCCGCAGATTTCCGATTCGAAATCAACGCAAGGCTGTTTGAGCCGAGAGAAAACACCGGTCGCCGAGGGGACAAAATGCACGCTTCGACCGGCACATACATTGACATGTATACCAAATCAATGCAGTTGAACGGACGGAAAATCCACAAAGTGCCGATTGAAAGCCTGCCCGAACCGAAAACAAGCGGTGAAGCGACCTACGGTATTCCCTGCATTGCCGGGAAAAGCCGCTTTCACATCAATTGGAAAGGCGAAATGCTTCCCTGCACCAATATTCCGACCATTTCGGCAGAGCCGCTCGTTGACGGGTTTGAAAATTGTTGGCAAAAAATTCACCAAGCCGTTCTGGCAATGGAAATACCGATGGAGTGCGCCGGTTGCCCTTATCAGCGCTTTTGTGGCTGTGTCGGCGTTCACTATCAAAACGGCAGCACCGCCCACTGCAACAAAGCTTGGTGCGAACACATCAAGCAATTAACTGCCGCCGGCATTGCTGAAATTGAGCAGGACTGTTAACGAAAATATTCCGCAAGGATTATTTTATATTACTTAAGAAAGGAGATTGAGCCCCATGAGAAAGAGTTACAACAAACCCTTTGCCGAAAAGATTGAGTTCAACTATAGCAATCAAGTCGTTACCGACTCAAATGATCCGACATCGCCCAAAAGTTGCATTGTTTACATTAACACAAACAGCGGTTTGAGCACCGGCAAATGCACCGACGGAAACGATACACCCATTTTCTACAACGACAAGGCCTAATTGTTTTCGCCACCGGGTTATTCAATCGGATTCTTATCCGATATACATAACCGAAAACGACAACCGAGTAACAGAACTGTTGCTCGGTTGTTTTTTTCATGCAAATCCAATCAACCATGATTCAAAATAAATTTATTTCTTGCTATTGACAAAAGCTTCGCTATCATGTAGAATTATTGTAAAATGTGAATATTAGCGTTTTTTGAGAGGAATCCGGCCATGTATTATTCCATCGGACCGCTGACCTTACAATCTAATATTGAACTTCCGAATAATTACGAAGTGTTTCAAGATGCCGCACAAGGCAATGCCGACTGTGACATCTGCCTTGTTGCGTCCGATTGCAAGCCGAACCTCAACCTTGCAAGCAAAAGAGCCACGCACAGCCTGATGATTGTTTGGGAAACCGCCGACGGTTGGATTTTTGAAAGCACGAAGCACGACGGATTTTTAACCGTTTCCCGTGATTATACCGATGCTTCGTTTTACTGTGAAACAGACGATAAACAAGAATGCCTGCGGCCGTTGCTGCAAGCCGTTGTTGAGTGCCGTATGATTCGCACCGGCACAACCATTTTGCATTCCGCCTGCGTGGTGAAGGATGGCAAGGCGATTGCGTTTTCGGCGGCATCCGGCACAGGCAAATCAAAGCGTGCATCCCGTTGGGTGAAGCTCCTCGGTGCAACTTGGCTTTCGGGTGACCGCCCGGCAATTCATTTGGCAAGCAAAAAGGCTTTCGGCGTCCCGTGGGACGGTAAGGAGCAAATTTTCGTCAACGCCTCCGCACCCATTCAGGCTATTGTCGAAATCAAACGCTCCGGCAAAACCTACACAAGAAGAATGACTAACCGGCAAAAGGTTCATTTTTTGTCGAATCAGCTTTTCATTCCGATGTGGGACACGCAATTGACGCAAATTGTTTTCATCGGAATTAAGCACATGACGGAGCAATACCCGATATATCGGCTGTACTGCGACATTTCCGAGGAATCCACCAAAGAAGCCTACGACATTTTGTTCAACGGTTTGGAAAACTCGCTTGAAGAAAAAGACGAAAAAACCTTTAAGCTCAAAAACGGCTTTGAGCTTCGGGAAATTGCCGGGGAATACTCGGCGGTTGCCGTGGGCGACAATCTTGCCGCCTTTGGCGGCTCGGTTGTTTTGAACGAGGTTTCCGCCTTCCTTTTGAAAAACATGAAAACCGCCGTCACCGAAGAAGAGCTGTTAGGGCTGCTGACGAATGAATACGATATTGATGAAGCAAGCGCCTCTGCCGACCTGACAGAGATTTTGACCACCTTCCGAAAAATCGGCTTGGTTGAATAAAACGGCAGCTTATCTTTTTTGCATTTTTCTTTTGCGCTATTGACACACGGCTGATTCCGTTGTAACATGGCAACAGCATAACATAAACCGATGAGGAAGAGTGAGTAATTTTCATCGAGTGTTTCAGAGAGCCGCCGTTCGGTGCGAGGCGGTACACGGAATGAAAACGAATGGGCTTCCGAGGGCGAGCAGAACTTAAGTATGCGAGTCGGAGTGGTTCTCCGTTATCAAGTACCGTCGTATGTCAGTACGAGCTAAGCGGATGCATTTGCATCAAGCAGGGTGGCACCGCAGGAATTGTTTAGCAATACCTGTCCCGGCATAATTTTATGTCGGGACGGGTATTTTTTATTGTGAGGTGAAAACATGATGTTCATTCTTTCAAAGCTCTGGCGCAAAGCGCCGAGGATTTTAAAGAACACTTTACCAACTGAAAATATCAAAATAAGAAAGGCTGAACAGCAATGAAAGACCATAAAATTCCGTACAAAATCTATTTGGAAGAAAATGAAATGCCCAACGCATGGTATAACCTGCGTGCCGACATGAAAACAAAGCCCGCTCCCCTGCTCAACCCCGGCACGATGAAGCCGATGACAGCCGAAGACCTCGCACCCGTTTTCTGCGAGGAATTGGTCAAGCAGGAGCTGGACGACACCACAGCGTATTTTGAAATCCCCGAAGAAATTCGGAGCTTCTATAAAATGTACCGTCCCTCGCCGCTTGTCCGGGCGTACTGCTTGGAAGAAAAGCTTCAAACGCCTGCCAAGATTTATTACAAATTTGAGGGCAACAACACCAGCGGCTCCCACAAGCTCAACAGCGCCATTGCACAGGCTTATTACGCCAAAAAGCAGGGCTTAAAGGGCGTCACCACCGAAACGGGTGCCGGTCAATGGGGCACGGCGCTGTCCATGGCTTGCTCCTATTTTGTATTAGACTGCAAGGTCTATATGGCGAAACGGCTTTTGCTCATAGGAGCATTTCACCATATAGACCTTGCAGTCTAATAC
>DNXM01000156.1:1992-5160 GCA_003505905.1 Oscillospiraceae bacterium | reverse complement strand
CAACATTGATGCCAAGCGTTCCTGCGAAATCGTTGAGATGCTCGAAAAAATCAACGCAACGGGCACAACGGTTATCATGGTGACGCACTCCGAGGATTTGGTGCGCCGTTACGGTCGCCGCATTATCACGATTGAAGATGGAAAAATCAAATCGGACGATATTTCTCATGTCAGTCAAAAACGGGAAGAATTCATTTTGCCCGATTTGGATATCGGTTCTCGAAGGGCAACCCGTGAGGTGGATGAGTTTATTCGTAATTACTCGTCTGACCGTTACAATGTGAGCGGAGGTGAATCCGATGCGCAATAAAGCGGACCGAGTGGGTCGTGCAAGCATGAGCTATTTGACCAAGGAAGGCTTTCGCAGCATCCGTTCCAACAAGCTGATGTCTTTGGCATCGGTGGCTGTGTTGATGTCGTGCTTGGTGCTGATTGGCGCCGCCTATATGCTCTTTGTCAACATCAATTCGCTCCTCGGTGCTGTGTCGGAGCAGAATGTGATTATGGTTTACATAGCGGACGAAGCGACAGATGAACAAGCCGAAGTAATGGGCAGGCAAATCAAGTCAATCTCCAATGTGTCGGAATGTGAGTTTGTTTCCAAAGAAGAAGCATTTCCCGAGATTTTGGAATCTATCGGCGATGCCGCGGTTTTGTTTGAGGGGATGGAGGATAATCCGTTGCCCGATGCTTATGAAGTGACGCTCGACGATATGGAACAGTACGACCAAACCGTTGCAAAGCTCCAAAAGCTCGACAATGTGCTGAATATCCGTCAGAACCGTGAATTTGCGCAAAAGCTGACCGCCGTGAAAAGAACCGTCGGCTCGGTGAGCGTGGCGGTGATTATCATGCTTTTGGTGGTGTCGCTTTTCATTATTTCCAACACGGTGCGTGTGACCATGTTCAACCGCCGCCTTGAAATTATGATTATGAAATCGGTCGGTGCAACCAAATGGTTTATCCGCTGGCCGTTTATGGTGGAGGGAATGGTGCTCGGCGTTATTGCCGGTCTGGTTTCACTCGGCATTGTTTGGGGCTTGTACGAAGCTCTTTCCGACGCCATGATGAGCATTCTTTCCGTGCTTTCCTCAAAGCCCGTTCCGTTCGTTGACTATGTTTGGGTTATGCTCGGTGCCTTTACTCTTACAGGTATCCTTACCGGTGCATTCGGCAGTTATATGTCGATGAATAAATATTTGAAGGAGCAGGATTATGACAGCGAAAATGTCAGCGTGGATAATGCGTAAACCGTTTCGTTTTCTTTGTGCCTTTTTAGCGGTGCTGTTTGCGGTCGGAACACCTGCTTTTGCCGTTTTCGAAATTGTCACGGGGGTGACCGAAGCCGCTGCAACAACGGCGGCTCAAACCGAAACGACAACGGAATCAACCACAAAGGCGGCGACAACGCAGGCAAGCACAACGCAATCGTTGGATGCCTTGCAGAACCAATACGATAAAATCGAAGACCAGCTCAAAGAAAATGAAGAAAAGCTCAGTGAAGTAAACAGCGAAAAAAAAGAACAAAAGCAGGTTGTGAAATCCATCTACAGCAAGATTGACGACACGCAAAATCAAATCAATCTGCTTTCATCCCGAGTCGGTTTGCTGAACACCGATATAGCCAACACCAACAGCCAAATCAACATTATTACGGGTCAGATTGATTCGCTGAACGGTCAGATTACGGCGGCACAAACGGCGATTACCGAAAAGCAGGCGAATTTAGAAGAAGCATATACGCTGCTCAAAGCCCGTATTCGTGCAATGTATATGGCAGGCAACGGCTCGACGCTTGAGTTCTTGCTGACCTCGCAGGATTTTTCAACGCTTTTGACCCGCAGTGAGCTGCTCATGCGTGTTGCCGAACACGATAACGACCTGATGGCGACGATTGAGAGCGATATCGGCGAATTGGAAACGCTGAAAACCACACTTTCAAGCAGTGTGGAGCAAAGTCAGAGCAAGAAGACGGAGCTTGACGGCAAAAAAACGGCGCTCAGCCACACCAAAGAGGATGTCGAGTCCTCAAACAAATTGCTCACGCAAAAGCAGAATGAGATTAAAGCGCAGTATCAGCAGGCAAAACAGGAATTAAACTCTTTGGATAAAGAGAGTGCGGAATATGTTGAGATGATTCGTCAGCAGGAGGATCAACTCGAAGAAGTCAACAGGCAAATGGAGGAGTACATCAAACAAAACGGTTCAAAAACAACGGATGCCAAGAAGACCGAAGAACCGAAGACGGATGAAAACGGGGATGAGGTAGAGGATGATACCTCTGCAACACCAACCGGCTCCACCAAGATGATTTTTCCGCTGAAGGTCAGCGGCGTATACATTTCCTCACCCTACGGCTACCGTACGCACCCGACAACGGGTCAGTATAAGCTGCATACGGGCACGGATTTTGCGGCAAGCGGTATTAACCAAAAGCCGATTTATGTTGTGCGTGACGGAACGGTGATTTATGCCCAGTTCCAAAAGGCATACGGCAACTTCATCAGGGTTGACCATGGCAACGGCGTCGTCACCTGTTATGCGCACTGCGATTCGATTTCCGTTGCCAAGGGCGATAAGGTGGTTCAGGGTCAGGTAATCGGTCGTGTCGGTTCCACGGGCAATTCCACCGGGCCGCACCTGCATTTTGAAGTGCGTATCGACGGTTCTACCGTCAACCCGATGAACGGCTACCTTACTTTGCCGAAATAATCAAGAAAGGCTTGTGTGCGATTCGTGAATAAAAAAATCTCTCTCGGCTTGGCGATTGCACTTATTTTTTTGAGTGTTACCGCTACCTTTGCCATAACCATGACGGTGTCGCAAAAAATTTATAACGGCTTGGTTTCGAGATTGTCGAATCGTTCCGAGCTTTATGACGGCTATTCGACCATTGACGACTATGTGCGAACCGACTTTTTCGGCGATTTCGATGACGACGCTCTGTTCGCCGCAACGGCGCAGGGTTATATGAAGGGCTTGAATGACCCGGGTAGCTTCTATATGACCGCCAAGGAATACATCGAGTATACTCGCCGTATGGCAGGCGAGGGCGGCATCGGCGTGGAGGTATCTTACGACGAAGCCGCCGATAAAATGGTTATCACCCAGGTTTATGACGGTTCATCGGCAGAAAGTGCCGAGCTGAAAAAAGGCGATGTCATTCTT
>DNXM01000156.1:0-1955 GCA_003505905.1 Oscillospiraceae bacterium | reverse complement strand
CATTCTTTCGGTGGATGATAAAAAGGTCGATGCTTCCAATGCGGCGTCAATTATGGATTCGTTGCGTGTCGGTCGCCGTTTCAACACGGTGAACATCACCTATGAGCGTGGTGACAGCCGCAAAACCGTGTCGGTGGTGCGTGGCATTGTGCGCACCGTTACCTCGTCCGTTCTCGGCAAAACGGGTTATATTCGTTTAACGGGCTTTTATGCCAACACGGCACAGCAGTTTTCCGATGAGATTGACAAGCTCAACGAACAGGGCGTCACGGCTTTGATTATTGATGTTCGCGGCTGTGCGGAAGGCTCGGTTGAGAACGCCTCTGCCGTTGCGGATTTGCTTTTGCCCAGCGGTGCGGAAAACACCGGTGCAATCGCAAGTGCAATTGATAAAAACGGCAATGTTTATCAAAACTTTACTTCCGATACGCAGTGCATTACATTCCCCAAGGGCATTGTGGTGTTGATTGATGAGGAAACCTCCGGTGCGGCGGAATTGCTGGCGGCGCAGCTGCGTGACTTCTCAAAATGCACCCTGCTCGGCGCAAAGACCGCAGGCGAAATGACCTTGCAGAAGATTTATGAGTTAGAGAACGGCAGTGCGATTTCGCTGACGGTTGCCAAGGTGAAAACCTATAACGGCAATTTCTATGCAGATTCCGAAGGCATGGAGCCGGATGAAACCGTTGCGCTGAATCCCCGTGTGCAGGCGTCACACAGCTTGGAGGATATCGGCTCGGATAATCAGCTGTCTGCGGCGTTGTCGAAGCTGTCCGATGATTGATTTTTGACCCACAAACACGGAAAAGCCTGTTTGTGGGTGCTTTTTTGCCCGATTTTTACAGCAGGAGGAATGCTTGTGCTTTCAACCCCACAGCACTTTTATAAGCTGGACAATTTGAAGCTGTTGCTGATTTTTTTGGTCGTTCTCGGTCATGTGGCGGATTTGTACGCCGATGTGTCGCAGGCAACGGCTTATTTGCGATATTTCATCTATACCTTTCATATGCCGTTGTTTCTGTTTGTTTCGGGCTTGGTCGGTAAGCGTAACATAAAAGAAAAGCGGTTGAGCAACATTGCAACCTATTTCTTTTTGTATGTGTTTATCAAAATCGTCACCTTTGCGGCGAATTGGGCAACAACAGGCAACCTGCCCGAGGTAACCGTTTTTTCGGACCGTTCGGAGCCGTGGTATGCGTTTTGCCTGTTTGTGTTCAGTCTGATTACCATTGCTTTGGATAAGCTCAAGCCGTCTTATGTGCTGATTTTTTCCGTCCTGCTTGCGTGCTATGCCGGCTATGACGCAACCCTCGGTGACACGCTGTGCCTGTCCCGTGTGATTGTATATTATCCGTTTTACTATTTAGGTTACTGTTTGGATACTGAGAAGGTCTGCGCCTTTTTCAACAAAAAACGGCTGATTCCCGTTGCTTTGCTCATTTTGGCGGCAGGGATTACCGTAACCATTGTTTACTACAACAAGATTGATTATGTGAAGTTTTTGTTTACGGGTCGAAACGCTTACGGCAAGGTGTTGAAGTTGCCGACATGGGGTTTTGTTTACCGCTTGGTGTGCTATGCGGTTTCCACTCTCATCGGCGGTGCGGTTTTTGCGCTTGCGCCGAACTGCAGGTTGGGCTTTCTCTCAAAAATCGGTGCACGCTCCGTGCAGATTTATGCACTGCACCGTGCCGTTTTGGTGCTGTATTTTCGCTTGTTGAACAGGCCGTTCCATTTGGCGGGCTATTTCACTTCAAAGCTCATCCTTTATGAATTGATTGTATCTATCGGCATTTCCGTACTCTGCGCTTTGCCGATATGGAATCCGCTGTTCAAGGCGATTATGAAGCCGTTCAAAACGGAAAAGAAAAAGCAAGCGGAGCAAAGCCGGGAGGCAACGGAAAAAGAATTGACAAAAGTGTAATAAATCACAGTGGCTGTTATCCGATTTCGGG
>DNXM01000086.1:659-6559 GCA_003505905.1 Oscillospiraceae bacterium | reverse complement strand
CGACTTGCCCATGGCAACAATGACATCGTTTTCATCAAGCACATAATCGCCGCCCGGCATCGGATTGAGAGCTTCACCTTTTTTGATGGCAATGATGTTGACACTGTATTCTTGGCGAACATTCAGTTGTGCAATGGACTTTCCGACCCAACTATTCGGTGTGGTTATTTCATAGATTGCATATTCTTCCGTCAGCTCAATGCAATCGAAAATATTATCCGCATTGTAGCGAATGGCAAGCTTTTCGGCGGTTTCCCGTTCGGGATAAATCACTTCGTCCGCCCCGACATTGATTAAAAAGCGAGCCTGACTGTCACGCTTGGCTTTAGATACCACACGCTTTGCCTTCAAGTCCTTCAGCATAGCGGTGATTTCGAGAGAAGACTGGAAGTTCTCACCGATGGTGACAAACACAACATCAAAATTGTTGACCCCGAGCGAACGAAGAACGCCCTCTTTGGTGCAGTCGCCGACAAACGAATCCGTAAATTGTGACGACAACTCCTCAACCAATTCTTCATGCTTATCGACAATCATCACAAAATTGCCGAGGTTTTGCATATTCTGCGCAAGGTGGCGCCCCAGGCGACCCATGCCGATAACTAAAATATTCTTATTCATGTGTTCTGTCCTTTCGAAACGGTTGAAATTTTTCATATTCCCGCAAATTGAGCTTTTCGACAATCGCCTCAAAGCACGCACGGCGATTCAAGAACGATTTCGGATGATGTGCATCCGACCCGAAATAGAAAAGGCAACCGCAATCCTTGGCAATATAGTATGGGCGCAGAGAACGTTCCAAATCCTTTTCGTTATCGTAATACTCCATATTAAAATTCAGCTCCACGCCGGATTGTTTTTGCGCTACGGTGTGAAACAAATCGTACAACGCCGAATCGCTGATGCCGTCAATCACATCCAAATGCGGATATTTTCCGCCGAAGCCTGCGCCACGCACCAAATGACCCGTGGTGAAATGCGTTAATCCGAGCTTGTGAAACGGCAAATCCATTTGAAAAACGGCTTCATTGCGCTCATAATACAGCTTGGAACGCTCGGCAAGCGTCAAACCGTCATCAACGGTAAAGCCCGTCAGGTGCATATGCGACGGTGACACCAAAATCAAGTCAAACCAATCGTAATGCTCGGGTGCAATCCCCATCACAAAGCGAGAGTCCAAATCGGTTTCACAGCCGAAATACAAGGCTACCTCGTCATCCTTCGGCAACGGCAGATTGGCGGAAAGATTGGCATAATTTTGCTCAAGCTCCAGCCCTGCAATTCCCTGCACCGCTTCATCCCAAAAATGATCCGTCACGCAGATTTCCGTAAAACCGTCCGCCTTGGCGGCGGCAATCAGCTTTTCGGGTGTTTGCTCGGGGTCGCGGGAGCAAAACGAACGGGACGAGTGCATATGATAATCTTGATTGACAATAAATTTCATACTGTTACTTCATTCTCTTTTGGATGTACCGAACCGCTGCCGCACCGACACCGATTGCGGCGGCACCCATTGCCACACGGGAGGCAACGGTCAACGCAATGCTCTGCTTATCGTTAAAAGTGCGTTTAATCGGACCGAGCGACTTGCATTTCAAGCCGAATTCCTCTTTGAAATGATACACCTCGGTTTCCACCTTATTCGGCTCGTTTTCATCCAGTGTCACCAAGCGCACACAGCTGTGGCATCCGTCCGTAAAGCAGCGGAAGCCTGCCGTTTTGCATTGGCCCATTGTGATACCGTCCACCACGCAGGTGAAATCATTCAAATGGTCGTGACCGAAAAAGGCACCGAGAATATCGCCCGTCTTTTTCCAGCTTTCAAACTGACCTTCGTTATGACACGGCGCACACGGACCTTCGCCCAAATAGCCACGCATATTTTCCTTCGCCACATAACGGCATTTTGACCAATGGGCATGACCCTTTACCGATTGATACAACTCCCACGGCTTCATCGGGCGCATGGCGTTGTATTCCTCCGCTACAGGGATATGCTGAAACAGCACCGCCGGAATCACCGTTCCGCCGTTTTGCTTTTTCAGCTCCTCGGCTTTCCGCTCATACCATTCGATTTGATCCTTATGCACCCAATCGTAAACGGAAACCGATTCATCCTCGCAAAGATTGTTCGAGTCGATGCACCACAAATTGAATGCGTTGCGCTCACCGTCGGAGGACTTGACAAGCAGGTTATAGTTCAGATTGCCTGTAATGCTCGGGTCATCGTTGTAAACCAAGCAATAGGGTGTATTCCGGTAGGTATCGACAATCATTTTTTCACGGTGCCCGTCGTGCTCATGATTGCCCATGACAAAGGCAAACGGAATTTTGCGGTCAATCATCGGTTTGACAACACGACTCACCAGCGCACGGAATACATCCGCATCGTTGTCCGAATCGGTGCAGGTATCACCCATGAGCACAACCAAATCGGGCTTGAGGCAATCCAGCGCCGTTGTGACAAGCAGTTCCATATCCTCGGCCTTTGCCTTGCCGAGCGGCGTTACATTGTCGGCTTTTTCATGCAAATCGCCAAGGCACATAATGTTGAATTTTCCGCCGGGATTGCATTTGAGTTGAATATCCATGTTTGCTCCTATAATTCGACCGAAAACCCCAAAAGAGTTTTCGGTCTGTTTGTTTTGCTTAATAGCCTGCCGCAAGCTTCTTGAAAATGCGAACGAAAATGCTGTGTTGGAAAATGAGCTTATCCAAAATCGTAACAAGCTTGCGAAGCTTTGCAGGCGTGTCGTTCACGGTCGGCACATCAACCTTGGTGAATTCCTCACCCTTAACATGAAGAACCATCGGGTTGGCATAGCAGATGCCGGCATTGCCCGTAATATAGAAACGAACATACAAATACGGGTCATTCAGCAGAGAAGAGGAGTGTAAATCAAGCGTTGCCGTTCCGTCGGAAACCGATTCACGGAGAATAACATTGCCGTTGGAAACCCAAGTAATGCAATTGAAATTTTTGCCGGTAACGGTGATTTTGTCGTTTTCTTCATCAACCCGAATACTTGTCACAATGGGTGTATCGTTGCGCTCGGCATCGGGAACGAAATTCTCGGGAAGCTCGGACATACCGTTCAGCTCATAGCCGTAAGAGTAGTGAGCCACGGCGAAGAACTGACCCTTTTCCATGGAGGTACGCATCGCACCGGTATTTTGTGTCGGCATCATGTGAACCGTGAAGGCGTCGTTGATAGAGGTGTCGTTATGCGAATCGGAGAAAGAGAATCCCCACGGAACCACGCCGTTTGGTATGGTTTTTTGAAGCACCTGGTCATACAGAATGCGGTCGCAACGGGTGTGGCAGTCGGTTGCGCTGTTGATGCCCATACCGACACTTGAGCCGGCGTTGTCGAGGAACAAACGGGCAAACTTGGTGGCATAGTAATCATCCACCTTTTGACCGACGTGCTTTTCACTGTCCTTATCGGTGTAAACATATTCACCGACATGGGAAAGCATCGAAATACCGCCGGCTGCTTTAACGCCTGCGCTGGGTGTTTCATAGTCGCCGTAAACGCCGATTAAGCCTGCACCGTAATCGGAATAATAGCCGGTCAAATGGCAGTCCGCCTTCGGCGTTGCCGCATTCAACTCAATGCCCTTGGGGATATCGAGCATACCGTTTTGGTGCGTTCTCGTGGCGGAAACAGCAGTGCCGTTGTAGTATGCACCATATTCATCTGCCGTGAGCGGAACAAGCTCGGACATCTTGGTGCGTTCGTATTTAATCAGGCGCATCAAGGGCATGACATTCGGCGCCTTTGTCCAACCCGAGTTGATGGTNNCTCCGTCCAACCGGCGGAAACGAGTGCGGAAAGGTTTTCGTAGCCGCGGTTATTTTCACAAAGCAGCACCAAATGGTTGTGTTCGCTGTCCAAACGGTGCTCTTTATCAAACCGTGTGCGTGCGGCGCAGTACACTTCGCACCCGATTATCGGCTTGATGCCGGCCTTTTGCGCGGCCTTGTAGAAATCTACCGCCCCGTACATCACACCGTGGTCGGTGATGGCAACGGCATCGTAATCATAATCGTAATGCGCCTGAACGGATTCGTGGATAGTCAAGTAACCGTCACTTGCGTTGGTGTGGCAGTGCAGCTGGGTTTTGTAAGCACCCCATGTCTGCCAATTCACATCGGCATAAGGATTGTCAATGACATATTCTTTTTTGTCCTTTGCCCAAACGCTCATCGGCAAAACCGCCACGAGCATTACAACGCAAAGAAGAACAGAAAAAATTGCGGAAAAAGATTTTTTCATAGAGAGGCATCCTTTCGTTTGGGTTAGTTGCGAACAACCGATAATATTATAATTAACAGAACCGAGCTTGTCAATGCTTTCCGATATCTTTTGCGGGGATTGACGAAATACGAACAATGTGGTAATCTATTGGTTATGAAAAAGGAGGCTGTACCGTGAACGAATTCAAACCGATTTTGCGTTTTCTCGCCATGAGCGATATCCACTTTAACCGTGAAAAGCCCGAGCGCAGAAGAAACTTTGAGCTTGGCATCAAGCTCGCCTACGAATATGCCGAACAGCAGGAATACAAGGGCATTGATGTGCTGACAATCAACGGCGACTTCACCGACCACGGCGAAGAAGAGCATTTCGCCGATTTCAAAGAATCTGTCGAAGGTGCATTGAAGCCCGAAACCGACCTGATTATGACCATGGCAAGCCACGAATATATGTGTGACGGTCATGTAGAAAAGGCGCACGAGCGTCTGAGGCGCTTCTTCAACCGAGGCCCCGATAACCACAAAGTAATCAAGGGCTTCCACTTCATCTCGGTTTCCCCGACCATCAGCTGTCGCTTTCAGGATGAAAAGAGAGAGTTTTTGAAAAAAGAACTGGAAGCGGCTCACGAGGACACGCCGTTCAAGCCCATCTTTTTGTTCCAGCATCCGCACATCACCGAAACCGTGTACGGCAGCATTAACTGGGGCGAAGACGATTTGACCGATATTTTGGTCAACTATCCGCAGATTGTGGATTTTTCGGGTCACTCACACGCACCCGTGAACGACCCCCGTTCCGTGCATCAGCGCCATTTCACCTGCGCAGGCACCGGCTCATTCAGCTATTTTGAATTGGACGAATACGACAAGGTTTACGGCACCGTTCCCCCGCTGGATGAACCGTCCGCTCAATTTTTGATTGTCGAAGTCAGCGAAGAGGGTGCCGTCAAAATCAAGCCGTTTGATGTCGTGACACAGCGTTTCTTTGACATGGAATATTTGGTGGAAACGCCGTGGAATCCCGACAGCTTTATTTACACGGAAGACCGTTATTTTGCGGCGAAAAAGCCCGAATTCACGGCAGAGGCAACAATTGATGTCACTGTGAAGGCGGACGGCGTGGATTTCACCTTTGACCAAGCCGACGGCAAGGGTGAACGCATTGACGACTACACGCTCACCGTTCGCAAAAAAGAGGACGGAAGCATTGTAAGACGCATTTGCTTTTGGTCAAAATACTACCTAAACAATATGCCTGCCCGTTTGACGCAGGGGCTTGATTTGACCGAAAAGGGCGACTACACCGTTGACATTTCTGCTCGTGGCTTTTGGTTCAACCGCTCCGTCAACAAGCTCACAACCGAATTTACCATATGACGCAAAAAGAGGAAGCTCTCGAAAAGGAGCTTCCTCTTGCATTTTATTCTAAAACAAGCGTATCATAACCGCTCACTTCCACTTCACCGTTCATCACACGGTTCGTCAAAAGCTCGGTCATGGGTCGGTCGAGGAACAGCTTGACGGGACGGTCTTTCATGTTCACGGCGAAAAGATAGGTTTTGTCGCCCTTTCGACGGGAAGAGAGCAGTATTCCGTCCTCCGCTTTCAAAAGCGGTTCGATTCCAAACTGCGTTTTCAC
>DNXM01000086.1:332-597 GCA_003505905.1 Oscillospiraceae bacterium | reverse complement strand
CCACATCGTTTCCGTCCGAGCCGTAAAGGACAGCATACCCGTCACCGAACGCATTCACCGACACCGCAGGTTCGCCGTTCATGCGACCGTTTTGATAAACCGCAACGACCTTTGCGCCGAATAAACGAAGCGTGTGCATGGTTGTGCCGATTGAGGAGGAAAGTCCGCTCTCATACGCAATGTGACCACGCTCCCCTGTTTCGGCTTTCAGCTCACTCTCGCTGATTTCCATTGCCGCCTCTGCACCGCACATTGCACGGAACAG
>DNXM01000086.1:0-297 GCA_003505905.1 Oscillospiraceae bacterium | reverse complement strand
CCCGGCTGATTCAACTCACGCATAAGATTGGCTTCATCTCTCGTGCCGCATTCGGTGTTCATCACAACGATGCCGCCGTTGAACACAAATTCCTCCAGCCGTTTCGCCTGCTCATCGGTGGTAATGCGGTGATTCGGCAAAACGATAATTTTGTAGGAAGAAAAATCATCATTCATCCCGATGACATCCACATCCGTACCAAGCTTGTTTTTGAATCCGCCGTAGGCATTGAACAGCTCCTCATCATACGGACCGTCAACAACCCAACCTCGACTGCCCCAGCTGTTTTCGTAAGAG
>DNXM01000111.1 GCA_003505905.1 Oscillospiraceae bacterium | reverse complement strand
TGTGGGAGTGCGTTGCGGGTCCCGGCTTTGCTCGGCGTCCGGGACCCGCAACGCACTCCCACACCTTTTCTTCTTTTTGTGTGAGCAGCAGAAATTCAACAACTGCCCCTGTATCCTTTGTGCCGAAAATTCTTGCAGGCAGAACACGGGTATCATTGATAATCAAGCAGTCTTTTTCTGTCAGATAATCGACGATATCACGGAAATGCCGATGTTCGATTTTACCGCTGTTTTTGTTGACAACCATCAGCCGAGAAGCGTCACGAGGCTCAATCGGCGTTTGCGCAATTAAATCTTGCGGCAAATCGTAATAAAAATCTGATTTTTTCATTGCAAATCACCTTAATATATGATATTATGAATTGTATTATATTGCAAACAGGTATTGAATGCAAGCAGTTTGCAGATTTTCGGAGGTATTTACATGAAAAAGTACAAAGTCGGCATCGTAGGCGCAACCGGAATGGTCGGTCAGCGTTTCATCACCCTGCTCGAAGACCACCCCTGGTTCGACATTACCGTTCTTGCGGCAAGTGCACGCTCGGCAGGTAAGAAATACAAGGATGTCGGCGGCAAGCGTTGGATGATGGATAAGCCTTTTTCAGAAAAAACAGGCGAAATGATTGTCATGAACGCAACGGAAGATGTTGAAAAAATCGCTTCGATGGTTGATTTTGTTTTCTGCGCCGTTGATATGAAAAAAGACGAAATCAAGGCTCTTGAAGAAGAATACGCCAAGCACGAGTGCCCCGTTGTTTCCAACAACAGCGCACACCGTCACACACCCGATGTTCCGATGGTTATTCCCGAGCTTAACCCCGAACATATCGAAGTTATCGCTTCCCAGCGCAAGCGTTTGGGCACAAAGAGAGGCTTCGTGGCAGTCAAGTCAAACTGCTCCCTTCAAAGCTATGTTCCTGCTATTTTTCCGTTGAACAAATTCGGCGTGAAGGATGTTTTGGTTTGCACCTATCAGGCGATTTCCGGTGCAGGTAAAAACTTTGATACTTGGCCGGAAATGCTTGATAATGTTATTCCGTTCATCGGCGGTGAAGAAGAAAAGAGCGAGGTTGAGCCTCTTAAAATTTACGGTAAGGTTGAGGGCGATGTAATTGTTCCCGCTACCGTCCCGAACTTCACGGCTCAGTGCATTCGTGTTCCCGTGACCAACGGTCATATGGGTGCTGTTTTTGTTCGCTTTGAGAATAAGCCTTCCAAGGAAGAAATTCTCAAGATTTGGGATGAATTCAAGGGTGTTCCGCAGGAATTGAATCTTCCGAGCGCACCGAAGAAATTCCTCAACTACTTTGTCGAAGATAATCTTCCCCAGACCAAGCTTCAGCGTGACCTGGAAGGCGGTATGGCTGTTTCCATCGGTCGCTTGCGTGAGGATACCCAGTACGACTACAAATTTGTTTGCCTTTCTCACAACACACTCAGAGGTGCCGCAGGCGGTGCTGTTTTGCTCGCCGAGCTTCTCTGCGCAAAGGGTTACATGGATTAACAATCCCATATTCGGAGGTAATTTCCAATGAAAAAAACAATTTTTACCGGTGCAGGTGTTGCTATTGTTACACCGTTTACTGCCGATAACCAAGTTAATTATCCCGTTCTCGGTGATATGATTGACTATCAAATCGAAAACGGCACCGATGCGATTGTCATTTGCGGAACCTCGGGTGAGGGTGCAACGCTCACAAACGAGGAACATATCGAAACCATCCGTTACGCCGTTGAACACACAGCCGGTCGTATTCCCGTTATTGCCGGCACAGGCAGTAACGACACCGCCTATGCCGTTGAGCTTTCTAACGAAGCGGAAAAATGCGGCGTCGACGGTTTGCTCATGGTTACACCCTACTACAACAAAACATCACAGGATGGCTTGATTCGTCATTATTCGTTTATCAATGACCGTGTCAGCACTCCGATTATTCTCTACAATGTTCCCTCAAGAACAGGCATGGGCATTCAGCCCGAAACCTATGTAGAGCTTGCGAAATTGAAGAATGTTGTTGCCACCAAGGAAGCGAGCGGCAGTATTTCTTCTGTTGCAAAGGTCGCCGCTCTCTGCGGTGATGATTTGGACATCTACTCGGGCAACGATGATGAAATCACGGCAATCATGTCCTTGGGCGGCAAAGGCGTTATCTCGGTTTTGTCCAATGTCGTGCCGAAGGTTGCGCACGATATTGCCGCATTGTATTTAGAAGGAAAATGCAAAGAAAGCTGTGAATTGCAGCTCAAATACCTTGATTTATGCAATGACCTGTTTATTGATGTCAACCCGATTCCCGTTAAGGAAGCACTGGTGATGATGGGTTGGAATGTCGGCGAGGTTCGTATGCCGCTTGCTCCGATGAGCGAAGCCAAGCGAGCAATTCTTCGAGCTACGCTTCAGCGCCATGGTTTAGTAAAATAACAAAAGGGGCGGCCGAAAAAGCCGCCCGTCTTTTTATCGGAAAGGATATTTCGAATATGATAAACATACTTCTCAGTGGCTGCAACGGCACAATGGGCAAGGTCATTTCGGCAAGAGTTGCCGAGCGTGAGGATTGCTGCATTACCGCAGGCTTGGACATTAACACGCAGGCAAACGAATACCCTGTATTCGGCAATGCAGATGATATTGACCGAGAGGTTGATGTCATCATTGATTTTTCTCATCCGTCTGCGCTCAACGGTGTTTTGCGTTATGCTTTGCAGAAGAAAAAACCGATTGTTGTTGCCACCACGGGCTTGAGCGAAGAACAGGTTCATTCTCTTCAATTGGCAGCATCGCAAATTCCCGTTTTCTTTTCGGCAAATATGTCGCTTGGCATCAACCTGCTCAGCGAGCTGTGCAAAAAAGCCGCCGAAGTGCTCGGAAATGATTTCGACATTGAAATCATCGAAGCACACCACAACAAAAAAATAGATGCGCCGAGCGGTACAGCTTTACTTTTGGCAAATTCCGTGAGCGAAGGCTTGGAGTATCAGCCGGTTTATGAATATAACCGCCACGCCAAGCGTGAAAAACGCACCAAAAACGAAATCGGTATTCACGCTATTCGCGGTGGTACCATTGTCGGCGAGCATGAGGTAATGTTTGCAGGCAACGATGAGATTATTTCCATCAAACACAGCGCACGCTCCAAGTCTGTTTTTGCAACCGGTGCCATCAATGCGGCATTGTTCTTAGAGGAGCAGAAGCCGGGACTGTATTCCATGAAAGATATGATATAAAGTTAGGATGTAACCGAAATGAAAAAAGCACTTTCTTTCCTTTTATGCTTTGTGTTAACCGTTGCTTTGATTCCGTCAACGCAGGCAGATGCTTACGGCACTGCCTCCCCTGTTATCTATTTGTGCGGATTTACCGAGTCGGATTTGTACGATGACAGCGGAATTGTGTTTCCACCCGAAATCGACAAATTCGGCGTTGATGATGTGGTGAAAATCATTCCCTCTGTTTTGCTCGGTTTGGTAACAGGTCGTTTCGAATGGATGACCCAACAGCTGCGTACCCTGTTGCCGACGCTTTTGACGGAATTCAACTATTCCCGCATCAATTCCGATGGAACGGAATCGCATCCGCTTCATGTTCTCACTCGCAATCCAACCTCCTGTCGTTCCCGTGGCTGCGACTATGCTTTACAGAAAATTGCGAAGAATTGTGTAAACGGCTACCATTATGTTTTTGAAACCGACTTCCGCAAGAGTATTATGGATACAGCGGACGAATTAAAGTTGTTCGTTGACGAAGTGAAAAAACAAACGGGGTATTCAAAAGTGTCGCTGTTCGGTTACAGCCAAGGAGGCAGTTTGGCGGCGGCATATTTGACAAAATACGGCAGTTGCAATGATTTGGATCGAGTTGTCTTTGTTAACTCACCCGTGTACGGCACAAAATCCGTGACGGCGGCTTTATCAATTAAGGATTTGAACATCAGCGCAACCGCATTGTTGAAAATCGGCAGGTCGGTCGGTGTCGATATCGGTTTTTACAATGCACTTTCCGATTTAATTGATACCCGTTTTTTGAATCCAGCTTTGGAAGCGGTAGGAGAAGAATTTCTCTATCCGACTATGATGTATTGGTGCGGTCTTTGGGACATGGCGCCGTTAGAGGATTACGAAACGCTGAAAAACACCTATTTAGATAAAACAAAGCAAGCTTGGTTAATTGAAAAATCCGATGCGTTCCATTACGATGTGATGGCAAAGCTCGATGACACCGTTGTAAAAGCAAGAGCAAACGGCGTTCAGGTATCGTTTTTGTGCGGCACGGATTGTCGCTTGGTAGCGAGCGACATCTATAACGGTGACTCTGTGGTTGATGTCAACGGTTGCTGTCACGCCTATTCGCCGCTCTATCAAAAAGGATTGCCGAACAACTACGAAGCTAAAGGTACGGTTTGCAACAATCCGAATCATCAGCATATTTCGCCTGACCGTAAAATCGATGCATCTACCTGTGCATTACCCGAAAACACATGGTTTGTTATCGGGCAAGGGCACTGTCAATATGACAAGGACGAAAACACCATGGCGTTGCTGACGCATTTGTTCACCGATGATACAATCAAAGATATTTATTCGGACAGCCGTTTTCCGCAATTCACCTACGGTTCTGCTCCGTCAAATGCGCTCGGCGTTCAGTTTGGTTCTCTGTCGATTGGTTCGTATTCCGCAAACGATACACAGATAATATTGAAAAATTACGGCAAAAA
>DNXM01000239.1:9745-9904 GCA_003505905.1 Oscillospiraceae bacterium | reverse complement strand
TCAGGCCGGAGACGGCGATGAAGCCATACAAGGTCAGGCAGACGCCCTGCATGACGCAGGTGGGAATGGAATCCAGGAAGGCCACAATGGGACTGAAGAAGGAGGCCAGGATGCACAGGAATGCGGCCACGGTGATGGAGATGACAGAGGCATTCTTGG
>DNXM01000239.1:3725-9676 GCA_003505905.1 Oscillospiraceae bacterium | reverse complement strand
CAGCCGCCGAAGATGGTGCCCACGATGGAACCCACGCCGTCACCCATCAGGGTATGATCCAGGCCGGGATCCTTCAGCAGATCCCGCTCAATGATGGAGGAAAGGTTCTTGTGATCGGCAATGTGCTCGGCAAAGACCACGAAAGCCACAGGCGCATAAGCCACCAGGACGGAAACCAAATATCCGCCGTTCAGATCCCTCAAGCCCTGGATGCCCTTAATGAAGGTGAAATTGGGAATGCTGATGAAGGTGTTGATGGAAAGACCATCGGCCACCAGGTTCTTGAAGGGGGTCAGGTCAATGATCTTCAGGGCGTCAATACCGGCAGCATTGCCGATGAGGGTCATGATCAGGGCTGCTGCATAACCGGCCAAAATGCCGATGATGAAGGGAATAAGACGGATCATTTTCTTGCCATAGGTGGAGCAGATGACCACCACGAAGAGAGTGACCAGGGCGCAGACAAGGGCCAAATTGGGACTGCAGGCCATGTATCCGTCGGCGGTGATCACATCACCGGTCTTGATGCCGGAGGAAACGCTGCCGGCCAGCTGCAGACCGATACAGGCCACAGTGGGACCGATGACCACAGGGGGCATCAGCTTATTGACCCAGTCGGTGCCGGAGGTTTTGACCACAATAGCCAGGATTACATAAACCAGACCGGCGGCGATGGCGCCCAGGATCAGGCCGGTATAGCCCAAAGCGATGGTGGCGGCACCTGCAAAAGCAGCGGCCATGGCCGGGATGAAGGCGAAGGAGGAGCCCAGGAAAACGGGGCTTTTGAACTTGGTGAAGAGCAAATAGACGAGGGTGCCGATGCCTGCGCCGAAAAGAGCGGCGGTGGGCTGCATACCGTTACCGATAATAATCGGCACAACCAAGGTTGCCGCCATGATGGCGAGCAGCTGCTGGATTGCGAAAACGATCAGTTGACCGAATTTCGGCTTGTCTTTGATGTCGTACGTGAGTTTCATATTTTTCCTCCATAAGTTTATTTTGGAACCCTTGCGGGTGAATTCCCTTATTCTTTTTCTTCCAAGATATCAGCGCCGATTTTACCGTCGTATTCGGGCAGGTAAACGGCAACCTTTTCGCTGCGTGAGGTCGGCAGACTCTTGCCGATGTAGTCGGCTCGAATCGGAAGCTCCCGATGCCCGCGGTCAATGAGCACGGCAAGCTGAATTTGCGCCGGACGACCGACGGCGAACACCGCTTCGATGGCGGCTCGCGCCGTGCGCCCCGTGTAAAGCACATCGTCGACCAAAACAACCTTTTTGCCCGTGATGTCAAGCTTGAGCGGTTCGCCGAGAACCTTTGGCGTGTCGCTGATTTCGGTTAAATCATCACGGTAGAACTTGATGTCCAGTGCTTCCAGCGGCAAGGTCACGCCCTCGATGGCTTCAATGTTTTTTTGAATCATTTGTGCCAACGGCAGACCTCTGCGGTGAATTCCGACCAAAACAAGCGAATCGGTGCCCTTGTTGCGCTCGATAATTTCGTGGGAAATGCGGCGAACGGCACGGCTGAGCGCCGCTTCATCCATGATGGATGCTTTGAAATGAGTCATCCTTATGCCTTCCTTTTTTCAAAAAAAAAGCCTCATCGCTTTTGGGCGACAAGACCGTCACAGTTCGTGCTTTTTCGCAGTTTGACCCGCAAAAAGGGACGAATAATTTGCGATTCTTGTCGGTATCACGGTACCGCCCTTAAAGAAAAGCGTTCGTATGAACGAGAAAAAGCGCATCCGATTTGGAAAACGGATACGCTTATCGGTTATTATTCGGAAAAGCCGGATTCAACAAGGCGAACAAGGTCATCAACGGCCTGTGTTTCATCGGAACCGCCGGCGATGATGCGGATTTCGGTGCCGCCCATGATGCCCAAGGAAAGAACACCCAAAAGGCTCTTGGCGTTGACACGGCGATCCTCTTTTTCAACCCAGATGGAGGACTTATACTCGTTTGCTTTTTGAATGAAGAAGGTTGCCGGACGAGCATGAAGACCAACCTGATTTTGAACGGTTACATCTTTAACATACATAATGAAAATCTCCTATTCACCGCTCGGTCAAAGCGACCGAATCGTTGCAAATTCTGAATTTATGTACTTCATATTATACCACAAAAAGCAACTTCGTCAATGAAAATTCGCCACTTCACGACCGGATTGCAAGAATTCTACGCACATACCAAACCTGCACAATCACAATGGGTGCGGTTTGTGCAGGTTGACTATAATTTTTACCGTTTTTCGGCAACAAAAATCCGCACAAAAGCTAAAATTCGACAAAGAATTTATCGGTTTCTCTTGAAGTAAAGCCTTGTTTATTATATAATACATATATTAAATAAAGGGGATGAATGGTAATGATATTCGGAAAAATCAGTGATATGCCACAATTTTATGCGGTTTGCCCGCAATTAGAACCGATTTATGTGTTTCTGACCAAACAGCCGCTCAAGGAGATTGCGACGGGCGACTATGTGTTGGTGCCGGACAGCGTTAAGGGCGGCGTTTCGTCCTACGAAACCAAAGAGCGTGAAGGTCGCCACCTTGAGGCGCACCGCAAATATGCCGATGTTCAGGTCATGTTCCAAGGGTGCGAAATCATCGAGTGGGCGCACATGAGCGACTGCAACAAGGTTGTCAGCGAGGAATTTTCCAAGGGCGGCGACATCGGCTTTTATGAGGACCCTGCCCGTTTGACTTCGCTCATGCTGGATGAGGGCTTCTTCGTGCTGCTCAACCCCGAGGACGCTCACAAGCCCTGCCTGAAGGCGGATGAAAAGCCCATGCAGGTCACCAAAGCGGTGTTTAAAATCAAACTGTAATAGTTGCTCAAAAGCACAAAGAAAACGGCTCTGTGATTGATTTCACAAAGCCGTTTTTTTAATTTTTGTAATCGTCTACGATTTTGCCGTCTTGTATCCGAATCACCCGTTGGGCTTCGGCGGCGATGCCGTTGTCGTGCGTGATGAGAATGACGGTGCGTCCTTCTTCGTGAAGCTCGTGCAAAATTTTCATCACTTCTTTGCCCGAGGCGGTGTCGAGGTTGCCGGTTGGTTCATCCGCCAAAATAATCGGCGGCTTTGCCGCAACGGCACGGGCGATGGCAACACGCTGCTGCTGACCGCCCGACATTTGGTTGGGCAAATGGTTCATGCGCTTGCCCAAGCCGACACGCTCCAACGCACTTCGGCTCAACTCGTGACGCTCCTGCGCCCGAATCCCACGGTAGGCAAGAGGAAGCTCCACATTGCCCTGCGCCGTCAGGCTCGGAATGAGATTAAAGCCCTGAAAAATGAAGCCGATTTCACGGTTGCGAATTTCGGACAGGCGGTTGTCGTCCATGGTGGAAACATCCGTGCCGTCCAATAAATAGGTGCCCGAGGTGCAGACATCGAGCAGACCGAGCATATTCATCAGCGTGGATTTGCCCGACCCCGATTGACCGATGATGGCAACAAATTCCCGGCGGTCAATTTGCAGGCTCACGCCGTCCAGCGCACGGACTTCGTTTTCGCCGGGGTTGTAAATTTTATAAACATCTCGAACATCAACCAAATGAGCCATAGAGCACCTCTTTGTTTTTATTTGAGCATTTCGGCAACAATGCCCTCTGCCGCCGCCAGCGCTACGGGGAGCTTGTCGATTTCTTTTGCACCCGCCATAGCGAAATCGGGCTTGCCGCCGCCGTTTCCGCCTGCGAGCTGTGCAACCGCCTTGACGATTTTGCCTGCGTTTGCGCCTGCCGCTACGGCTTGCTTGCCGACGGCTACGGCAATGTTTGCGTTGCCCTTTTCGTGGTTGACACAGGTGACAACCAGCACAACATCGTCCCCCGTTTCTTTGGCTTTGTCGCCCAAGGCACGAATGTCGTCCGAGGTCATATCTTCCACCGCCGCTGTAATCAAACGCACCGCACCGACAGCCTTTGCATCGGAAAACAAATCGGCGGATTTCAAATCGGTGAGTTGTGCGGAAAGGGAAGCAATTTCTTTTTCCTTCTCTTTCAGCTCTGCCGTCAAAGCGGCTGCCTTATGCTCCAGGTCATGCACGTTGCCGACCTTCATAGCGGCGGCTGTGCCGACAAGCATTTGGTTGAGGGACGCCATGTAATCCAAAACGCCCGTGCCGGTGACCGCCTCGATGCGGCGCACACCGCCTGCGACAGAGGATTCGGAAATAATCTTGAACAAGCCGAGCTTGCCTGTGGAGGAAGCGTGCGTACCGCCGCAAAGCTCAATGGAGAAATCGCCTGCTTTGACCACACGCACACGGTCGGAATATTTTTCGCCGAACAATGCCATAGCACCCATCGCCTTGGCTTCGTTGATATCCATTTCCGTGGAGGTGACGGGCAAATCGGCGAGAATGACTGCGTTGATTTGCTGTTCGACTTTTGCCAATTCCTCAGCGGTGAGAGCGGAGAAATGCGAAAAATCGAAACGCATGGATTTTGCGCTGACGAGCTGACCTGCCTGCTCGACATGGCTGCCGAGAATCTTGCGCAGAGCCGCCTGCAGCAGGTGAGCCGCCGTGTGGTTGCGCATGACAGCCTTTCGGATGGCTTCGTCCACAGCGCAATGCACCTTTTCGCCGAGCTGAAGGCTCTCGCCCTGCGTCAATTCACCGAAATGCAGGAACACACCGTCGTTGGTCTTGGTCGTCTGGCTCACTTCAAAGCTCCAGCCGTTGCCGTTGATGACGCCGACATCGCCGACCTGACCGCCGCTTTCGCCGTAGAACGGGGTGGCGTTGAGCACAAGGGCAGCTGTCTTGCCGCTTTCGGCGAAGTCACAGCGTTCGCCATCCACCAAAACGGCGAGGATTTCGCTGTCGGCTTCCAATGCTTCGTAGCCGACAAAATCGGTCTTCGGCAGACCCTTTGTCACAACGCCGGTGTCCTTCCAGCCCTCTGCGCCTGCGTCTTTGCGGGCACTTCTTGCACGAACTCTCTGCTCCTGCACCAAGCGTTGGTATTCGTCTAAATCAACCTTGATGTTCTTTTCTTCCAAAATTTCCACGGTCAAATCAATCGGGAAACCGTAGGTGTCGGAAAGCTTGAATGCGTTTGCACCGCTCAAGGTGTCACCGCATTCTTTCATCATGTCTTCAAGCAGAGAAAGACCCGTGTCGATGGTGCGGCCGAAGCTCTCTTCTTCGAGCTGAATGATTTTTACAATAAAGTCATGCTTTGCCGTCAATTCGGGGTAAGCATTTTTGTTTTCGTTGATAACCGTTTCGCAAACCTCGGCGAGGAACGGACGGTTGATGCCGAGCAAGCGGCCGTGGCGTGCGGCACGGCGAAGCAAACGGCGCAGCACATAGCCTCTGCCTTCGTTCGAGGGCATAACGCCGTCACCAATCATAAAGGTGGTTGAACGGATGTGGTCGGTGATAACACGCAGGGAAACATCCTTTTTCGGGTCGGTGTGATAAGCAACATTTGCAACGGTGCAAATGTGCTTCATGATATTTTGAATGGTGTCGACCTCAAACAGGTTGTCAACGCCCTGCGAGATGCACGCCAAACGCTCCAAGCCCATGCCCGTGTCGATGTTGGGGTGAGCAAGGGGTGTGTAGTTGCCCTGACCGTCGTTGGAAAACTGCGTGAAAACAAGGTTCCAGAATTCAACATAGCGGTCGCATTCACAGCCGACCTTGCAATCGGGCTTACCGCAGCCGAACTCTTCGCCACGGTCGTAATACAATTCCGAGCAAGGACCGCAGGGACCTGCGCCGTGCTCCCAAAAGTTGTCTTCCTTGCCGAAGCGAACCATGTGGTCGGGTGCAATGCCCTTGTCCTTTGTCCAAATGTCATATGCCTCGTCATCGTCCTGATAAACGCTGACATAGATGCGGTTCAAATCCATTTCCATGACCTTGGTGCAGAATTCATATGCCCAGTCGATGGCGTCGTGCTTGAAATAATCGCCGAAGGAGAA
>DNXM01000239.1:776-3700 GCA_003505905.1 Oscillospiraceae bacterium | reverse complement strand
GCATCTCAAAATAGGTGCCGTGACGAGCAGTCTTGCCGACACGCTCAATGTCGGGCGTGCGGATGCACTTTTGGCAGGTGGTTACACGCTCACGAGGCGGTGTGATTTCGCCCGTGAAGTATTTTTTCATCGGGGACATACCGGCGTTAATCAACAGCAGGCTGCGGTCGTTTTGCGGAACGAGCGAAAAGCTCGGCAGGCGCAAATGCCCCTTTGATTCAAAAAAGTTCAGATATTTTTCTCTTAATTCGTTTAATCCGGTCCATTCCATGGTGGTTTATTTCCTTTCCTTGTCCGATTCGTATGTTAAAATAACGGCGACAACCACAAGGGTTTTGTCGGAGCGGTTGGCAATGGAGTGTGACTGACCGCCCAAGCAAACACAGCTGTCCCCTTGGTGAAGTGTTTTCCATTCACCGTTGTCGTAATATGAGGCTTCGCCCTGCACAACATAGAACACTTCTTCTTCATTGATGTGCTCATGCTCGCCGATGGAGCAGCCCGGTTCGAGCGTCAGCGTGGCAAGCAAGCGGGAAGCACCGTTGTATTCACCCTTGGAGAGCAGTTCGGTCACGATAACCTGACCGTCACCGTCCCGCATATTCACCTTTACGGTTTGCTTCATTTCGTCTTTTCTTTTAATCATCGTCAGTTTTTCCTTTCCGGTCGTAGAATTTTTCGTTCCTTACGATAATCGGCTTTCCGTCAATGTTGCGTGCATCAAGGGTTTCCTTTGAGGCGGAAAGAACAGCGGTTACATCGTTGCTTTTCGCTCGACCCGTGAACAAAACGGTGATGAGTCGAATCAGCCAAAACAACGGCAAAAGGATTTTGCACTTTTTCACCGCCGGGTAGTTGATTGCCATAAACTCCGCATCGGGGAACAACCGCTTTTTCAGGTAATCGCCCCGGTCGGAGGAATCGGCGTTTCGGGTTTCAAAGTGCTCCTGCGTGCCGTAGGTTTTGCTGTCGAACAGATAGCGGCAAATATTCATCTGCTTTTCGTCGGCAGGCTTTCCGTCAAACAAAACACCGGCTACGCCGAGAATCGTTTTGGTGAAGCCGTCCAGGTTGATTTCTTTAAGCTCTTTGTAGATATAGGGAATATCCAAATTCGGTTTTTTATGACTGTACAGCCACAAATCCGCCAGCGAACGCAGTCCCGTTCCGCCCAAAAAATAATGCTTGGCAAAATGAGCAACCATGAACACAAAAAAATCTTCGTCACGGAACATCACTTCACTGCCGTTTTTCGGCACGGTGCGTTCAAAATTGCGCCCGAAATAGCGGTTATACAGCGGCACATCCGCATCCATGAGCACGCCGTGCATTTCAATGTGCAGATAAGGCGGCTTGAGGAACGAAAGATTCACACCGTCCGTGCCCGAGGCTTCGTCAAGCGAAAAGTCGTTTTGCAGCAAAATTTCGGTCACTTCGTCCTTGCGTGCGGTGTCGTACTGAATGTCCAAATCGCACATCGTGCGCAAAAACGGATAGGGATAAAGGTGCTTCATCACACTCCCTTTTAAGGGCATGAATTTGATTTCCTTTTCCCGAAACGCTTCGGATAAGCGTTGCAGATAAATTTCCTGCGTGGCTTCCACCGCCATGGCAATGTGCAGGGCGTTGGCAAAGCGTCCTTTTTGTTCCGCAGGCAAAAGCTCCGCTTTTTTCAGCCCGTAGGCAACGAGCGGAAGAATGTTGTGGCTTTGTGAAAATTCAAAGAGAGCGTCAAAGTCGATTTCCTTGTTGGGCAAGGTGACTTTTCCGCCGAGTGCCGAGCCGATGACGGCTGCGGCGAGAGTTCCGATTTCCATGTTAGGCCTCCTGTGACGAAACGGTGATTGAGGTAGAGGCAGGCTGACGGTTGGCTTGGTAGCTGACTGCATAGGTGTCGGGCAACAGCACCACGGACAAATTGCCCTGTTCGTCTGCCTCAAATTCAAAGGTTCTGCCCTTGGTGTCGGTGAGCGTTACGGTGCTGTCACGGTCTGCGCCGAGGTTCATTGTTTTGTGAATTCCGCCGACGGTTTGAAGGGCGGCTTCCACGGCGAGCGCCGCATTCACCATGGGGTAAGCTTTGTAATCCAAATTTTCAAAATAACGGGTCGCTGCAATTGCAACGGTGTCTTTGGTGTTGGTGCAAACAATTTGTTTGACCCGGGCGGCAGGCAGATTGGGGTTAATCGACCACACCATGGCGGCGATGGCGGCAACATGAGGGCTTGCCATGGAGGTGCCGGATTTGTAGCTGCAGTCGGAATCGGTGACACAGCTGTAAATGTTCACGCCCGGTGCGCAAATGCTCACCTGATTGCCGACATTGGAAGACGACGCCTGAATGTATTTGTTGTTTTCGAGCTTTGCACTGCCGACAATGATAATGCGGTCAAGGATATCCTGCGCCGAAATACCGATGTACGGCGTGAAAGCGTTTGCTTCGGTGACGGAGCAAAACAGTGTGTTCTGCGCAGCGTCCACTGCGTGACCGCCGCCATTGCCATTGCCTGCCGATTGCACGCAGATAAAGTCGTATCCTCTTGAAAGCAGGGCGCTCATGTAGCACGAATAAAGGGCGGCATCCAGGTTGATGTAAAGGTTCGGGAATGAGGCGACCTCTTCACCGAGCGAGCCGGAAGCGCCGACTGAGAAGTTGATGACCTTTGCGCCTGCCTTGACAACATAGCCGAAGCCGAAAAAGATTTCCGCATCGTTTATCCACATCTGTCCGTCCGATGCGCTCCAATCCACGCAGGTCAGTGAGCAGTTTTGGCACAGCCCGCAAATGCCTATGCCGTTGTTGCCCTGTGCGGCGATGATGCCTGCAACATGGGTGCCGTGGCTGTTCGGGCGGTTGCGGTTGGCTAAAAAGCGGGACGGAAATTGGATTTTGCCGTTTAAATCGGGGTGGTCGGTTTGGAATC
>DNXM01000239.1:0-747 GCA_003505905.1 Oscillospiraceae bacterium | reverse complement strand
AATGCCGATGTTGATGTCGTTGTAATACGCATTGTAACCCCATGCACGGCGGGCATCCACCGCCTCTAAATTCCAATTGTTGCCCGAGGGACGGCATTCCGACCAATCCACACGGTAGGATACGCTGTCGGGCGCAAACGGGTCATTCGGGGTGTATTGTTCTTCCATGCGTTGAGCCGGGCAGACCGAAGCCAGCGCAACGCCGGGCAAGGCGTTTAATTCATCGACTTTTGCCGAAAGCCGTTCGTAGTTGCAGCCGCTTGTGCGAATCACGCACAGCCTTGCCGCACGCAAACTGCCTATGGCGATGCCGTCCGACTTGTCGAGAATGCGAATGCGGTCAAAGAGATTGGCGCTTTCGTCAAAAAAAACCAGCAGGATATTTTTCAAATACCCCGTGTCATCATCAAACTGCGACACATCCCCATCGTCGATTTCCTGCAAAAAATCGGCACGGTCGCTCATGGGCAAGCCGAGGTTCATTCCGAGGGCATAGAGCGTGTCGCTCACACCGGCGGTGCAAAAGGAACCGAAGGCAGTGGTCAACGCCAAAATCAGCGAAAGGATTTTTGTCATATGGTTTTCCTCCCAAACAGCAAAACGCTCGACAACATATATAAAATCATTATAATACTTCTAATTCCATTTGTCACTATCAAATCCGTAATTTTCGGCAGAAAAGGCATAAAAAAAGACCGCCCGAAAAACGGACGGACTTGTGCTTGTGTTGGCATCGACCTATCTTCC
>DNXM01000220.1:3487-5502 GCA_003505905.1 Oscillospiraceae bacterium | reverse complement strand
CAACATGATTACCAATCTCATCGGCAGCAGCACAGCCGCATAAAACAATATCACAAAAAACAGCAGGGATGTTTCGGATTGATTCCGTTTCATCCCTGCTTTATTTGTTGTGTCACGGTTTTGCGTTACAGCTGATACAGTCCCGATTCAAGCAGGACAAACTCCTTTTCATCTGCGGCAAAAAAGCGCTTGACAGGCTCGTCAAACTTCAAATAATCCGCAACCGAATAATCCGAAAGCGAAACGGTGCGCACCTTGCAGGATTTTTCGTTGCAGATAAACAGGCTGTCACCGTAATGTGCAATGGCAACAGGCTTTTCAAATGCGGAGGAGGACGGACTGCCGATGCGCATTTGGACACGGCGGTCGTCAATCGAATAGCAAATAACGGAATTCATCGTGGGCACGACGCCCCAAAAATTCCGACCGTCCGGAGCGACACCGTTGACGGTTTCTTCGTGATATTCCAATTTGCCCGTGAAGGTGGCAAGCCCTCTGGAATTGAATACGCCGAGGTCACCGTCCGGGTAGAGCAACACCGCTTCACCGCCGGCAAGAATACCGCACTCGCAGGAAACATAATCTTTAATCTGGGATGTGATTTCTTTGTATGCGTTGCCGAATTTGGATTGAAAGTAAGCCCATTTGGTAATCGGAATGGTGTTTCCGCTCTGAACCTCGTAGCCGTAGAATTCACCCTTGACCTTTCCGTCGGGCAGACGGGTCGGCGTTATGTAGAAAAAACCGCCCTCAACAGGCAGTAATCCGTATATTTCGGAATCAACAATCTTTTTCAAACTATCACCTTAAAAAATAAGACACCCCACCAAGCTGTAGATGGCGAATATTAACCTGCATTCAAAAGCAGGTGGGTTGCCGCCCAACAGGTTCACGCTCCCTTCGTCCGCAAAAGCGGGAGGTCTGCAATCCGCTGTCGGAGTCAGCATCCCTAATTAAAAAACGTTGGGTTAGTATTGCCGAACTTTTCTCGCACAAGGCAGGGTGTCTATTGAATTATAAACCGAAAAGGAAACGATTATTCCCCGTCGGTGTCTTCGTCTTCCTCTTCTTCAAACAAGTCCATCAGTCGGTCTTCAAACAAACGGCCGACCTCATCGAATTCGGCATCGTCTTCAATTTGGGACAAATAGGTTTCGCCGTTTTCTTCGGTCACCTTCAGGATGATAATATCACCGTCATCCTGAAGCTGTTCGGCGGCATCGTCATATGTCGGAAGAAGAGCCACATAGCGACCGTTGTCTGTTTCAATGCGGTCAAGCTCTTCGAAAATATGCTCTTTTCCGTTTTCGTCAACGACGCTGACAATATCGGGATTATACTCTTTGCTCATTTCATTTGCTCCGTTCTGCTTCGTTATTATTATTTTACATTCAAATGGACAATTAGTCAAGAGAAACCGCTTACAAATTCATTACAATATTTTGACAGCAGCATAAAATAATAGCGGATGGGAGGATGGCGCAATGAATTGTTTCAAAAACCGCCGCATGAGGCGCTGCGGATTTTCTCTGCTTTGCCTGCTGCTGTCTGCCGTTACGCTGTTTTTGCTGTTGGATGCCCGTGTGCGCCCGATTGTGCGCCGTTTGACCGCCGTGCAGGCGCAATCATTAGCGGCGGATGCAATGGGGCAGGGCGTGGCGGCGGCACTTTCGCTCTGCAAAACGGAATACGCCGACCTTGTGTCCTTGCAGAGGGATGAGGACGGAAGAATTGTTTCGGTGCAAACCGATGCCTTTTCCGTCAACCGGGTGAAAACGCTGGTGAATCAATCGGTGACGCAGGCTTTGACCGACCTTGCGGAAAAACCGCTTGGCGTGCCGCTCGGGTCGCTGACGGGTTTGGCTCTGCTCAACGGCAGGGGAGCCAAGCTGCCCGTTTTAATCAATGTTACAGGCAGTGCGCAGACTGTTTTTGAAAATCGCTTTGAGTCGGCGGGAGCGAACCAAACACGCCATCAAATTTTTATGACTACGACCCTTACGGTGCTTACGGTG
>DNXM01000220.1:0-3460 GCA_003505905.1 Oscillospiraceae bacterium | reverse complement strand
GTTTCCGGGCGGCGATACCTCTGCCACCTACTCCGGCTCGGTTTTGCTTGCGGAAACGGTTATTGTGGGCATTGTGCCGAATACCTTTGCGCAAATGACACAAAAATAGCCGGGCATGAACGAATCACACCCGGCTTGCAGAGCTTATGGATTATTTGCTCTTAATCCAATTGATGATGACATTGATGAGCTGAACAACAGCCTGAATGGGGGCAACCAAAAGAGTCAGCCAATTGGGAAGCGCATCGGAAACCTTTACCACGCAGGTGTCGATGAACTCGCCGTCAATGGTTGTAGCTGTGACAATTGTTTCGCCCTTGGCAACGCCGGTGATGCGGCCGGTTTTGCTGACGGTTGCAATTTTTTCATCGGCGGATTTGAATACAACATTCGATGAACCGGCGGAAACCGTCGAATTGTCCGTCATGGTTACAACGCAGGTTGTGTCTTTTTGTTCGCCGGCACGGAGGGAAACCGTGTCGTTGGCAAAGGCAACGGCCTTGGCGTTCTTGATGTTGGAATTGACGGTCAAAGCAATCTTTCTTGCCACGCCTGTTTCAACGCCGTTATATTTGATGCGAACTTCGATTTCGGTCTGACCGTTTCCGACGGTGGTGATGGTGCCTTTGTTGTCAACCAAAGCAACAGAAAGGTCGGAGCTCTTCCAAACCAGGGTTGCGTTTTTGACATTGGTGGTGGCGGTGAAGGAACGAACAACATTGATGCCGTAGTTCAAAGTGGTTACATACGGGGTAAGCTCGATGTTGGCGGGAACGGCAGTAACGGTGCAGGATTTTGTGACAACAGTGCCTGCGGTGCCGTTTGTGCTGTAGTAAGCGACGGCACGGACGGTGACATCGACCTTGGAGAACGGAAGATCCTTGCTCGGCATAGCAACCGTAACAAGTCCGTCATCGTTGACGCTGACAACCTTGCTTTCGTCAATGGTGGTAAGCGGATTGTCGATGGATTCCCAGAAGAAGTTGAGGTTGTTGACAGTGCAGTTGCTCAACTGAAGAGCAAGCGTATCGCCGGAAACCAGCTCTGCGGTTTTTTTGCTGATGTTGACGCCGAGCGTCGCCAAGCCGGTGCAGGTTGAGGTGAAGTAATACTCCGTAGTGGTTTCTGCGGCACCTGTGCCGGTGATTTCAACAAAGTAGGTTCCGATGGGTGCGCCGGTGAGTGTTACGGATTTTGTGGTGGTGACGGCAGTGATGCTGTCGGCAATCTTTGAGCTTGTAACGGTGAAGGTGACGGCTTTGTCGGTGACGACACTGAAGGTGATATCACGAGCCGTGTCGTTATAGAACATATAAAAGCGAGAAGTGTTTGCATTCAATTTGCCGTAGACGGTTTCGCCCAAAGCGAATTGTGCGGACTGTGTGGCGGCTGTGCCGGCAGGCAAAATGTAGTGCTTGCCGCTGTCACGCTCGACGGCATTTGAGCCGACGACGCAAACAGCCAACACGCTGAAAGACATAATCATTGCCAAAACAAGGGATAATGCTTTTTTTGTGATTTTCATTTTCGTTCCTCCGTTAATTTATTGTTTTGTGCCTCAATAATAGCAAATCCTTGATAACTTGTCAATCTTTTGGACTTTTTATTAGAAAAGTCTTTACGGGAACGAGAGAAATTTGAAAGAAAAGAAGGATATAATCTCCATGATGACGGGAACGAAAGTGCGTATTACCGGCTTTTGTTGTGCATTTTGACATTGTGAAGGAGAAGTGATTTTTGTAGGATAGCACAAAGCAAAGCGGAAAAACAGGGCAAATATTCAAAAAAAAGTAAAAAGAATTGACAAAACTCTTGAAAAATCGGAAACTTTTGTGTAAAATGTATATGGATTTTATCGTCACTTTGTCTAAAACATCATTTTGGAGGTTTTCCGGATGTCAAACAGGCTTTTTCAAGGAATCATTCATCAAATGCGTGACGCTATCGGCAGAACGGTCGGCGTTATCGACGAAACCGGCACGGTTATCTCTTGCAGTGAGCTTGGCCGCATCGGTGAGGTTTGCACGTTTTCGGCGGAGGAGTATTTTTCCAAGGACGAATCCTTTTGCGTGGACGGCAAGACCTACACACCCTTCGGCTCGGCGCTTCACCCCGAGTATGCCGCCTTTGTTGACGGGGATGATGATTTGTCAAAAAAGTACGCCGATGTGATTGCGCTGTCTTTGACAAATGTCAAACAGTTCTATGACGAAAAGTACGACCGAGGAAACTTCATCAAAAATGTTGTGCTGGACAATATTCTTCCCGGCGACATTTATCTGAAAGCACGGGAGCTTCGTTTTACTTCGGATTCCACTCGTGTGGTTTTGCTCATTCGCATTCCGGAGCACAACGATGTTGCCATTTTTGATATTGTTCAAAATCTTTTCCCGGACAAGTCCAAAGATTTTATCATCAATATCAATGAAACCGACATCGCAATTGTAAAAGAAGTTCGTTCCAATATTGATACACGCGACCTTGAAAAATTGGCTCGTTCCATTGCCGATTCGTTGAGCAGTGAGGCATACACTCACTGTTTAATCGGTATCGGAACGGTTGTGGAAGGCATCAAGGAGCTTGCACGCTCATTCAAGGAGGCGCAGGTGGCTCTTGAGGTAGGCAAAGTGTTCGACACCGAAAAAGAGATTGTGAGCTATGACAATCTGGGCATTGCCCGTTTGATTTATCAGCTCCCGACCACTCTTTGTGAAATGTTTTTGCGTGAAGTGTTCAAGCGCGGCTCCATTGATACGCTTGACCATGAAACGCTGTTCACCATTCAAAAATTCTTTGAGAACAATTTGAACGTGTCGGAAACCTCCCGCAAGTTGTTTGTTCACCGCAATACGCTGGTTTATCGCTTGGAAAAAATCAACAAGCTGACCGGTCTTGATTTGCGTGAATTCGATGATGCGATTGTGTTCAAGGTTGCGCTGATGGTCAAAAAATATCTTGACGCCAACCCGGTGAAGTATTAAGTCCGTCACTCTGCGCAAGGCGTCCTATGAGAGGTCGAAAAGAGTAAATGATAGAGTTTAAGAATGTTTCGAAAAGCTACAGCAACGGAACAAAGGCTCTTGACAATGTCAGCATGAAAATCGAACAGGGTGAGTTTGTCTTTATCATCGGCAATTCCGGCGCCGGCAAAAGCACTCTGCTCAAAATCATGATGCGTGAAGAGGTTGCAACCGAGGGTACGGTTGTTATCAAAAACCGTTTGCTGAACACCATGAAAAAGAAGGATATCCCGTATTTTCGCCGCCATCTCGGAATTGTTTTTCAGGATTTCCGCTTGATTCCGAATATGACGGTCTATGACAATGTTGCGTTTGCCATGCGTGTAATCGGTTCCAAAGAAAGGCGTATCGGCAAGCGTGTTCCCCATGTGCTCGGCTTGGTCGGCTTGAACGAAAAATCAAAATGTATGCCCAATGAGCTTTCGGGCGGCGAGCAGCAG
>DNXM01000184.1 GCA_003505905.1 Oscillospiraceae bacterium | reverse complement strand
GCATTGTCAACCGTGTCAATTTCAATATCAATATCGACATCAATGCCGATGATAACGCTTTCATCGGGGTTTTTGATGGAAACCTGCGCAGGAATGGAATTTGAACCGCCGCTCGAAGACCCCGCCATACTGCTGATTATGTTGCCAACATCCAAACCCGAGGATGCTGTTGCCACGGGGCTGATGAAGCAAACCTCACCTTCCAGCTCGTGACCGATAGCGTTTACAACGCATTTTTGACCGACTTTCACATCCAGCACATCATACTTACCGAGCGAAAACGAAGCAACAAAGCTGTCGTAATACTCAACCGTCATGCCCGTTCCGGCGTTATTCGAGCCGGAAATCGAGGCGAGAATGGAAGACAAGTCAACGGAACCGCTTGAGCTTGTTAATCCGGAAAGAAGCGTGCTCAAGTCAAAGGAGGATTGAGTCGCCGTACTTTTGTATGGCTGACCGGCAACCAGATTCATGGCGCTGATAACGCCGTCGCCCTCGGCATACCAACCTTTTTTGAGCTTTTCGACCGAATTTTCGGCTTCTGTCAAACGGGTTTGAGCGGAATCCATAATGGATTTATAGGTCGAGCCAAGCAAATTCTTCTGCTGTGTTTCCAGCAGCGTCTTCTGCGCCTTTAATCCAATTAAATTAACCTTTGCACTGACCAGTGCCGTATCCGCCTCCGATAAGCCGAGCATGGATGAAAAATCAAAGGAATTCAGGGTAGTCATATTATCAATCAAACTTGTCAAAGCGGTTTTGGATGCACCCTTTGAAGCAAGCTTGCCGAAAAAGGTGCGGAGCTGCTCTTCGGTGTAGGTGTTGCCCAACAAGCCCGACAGCTTGCCGAAATCCAAAGAATCAACCCATGTCGGTACCGCCTTTGCCGTACCGTCTTCGGAGGACTGCGTCTTTTCAAGCTGCGCAACCGTTTTTTCAAGCTGTTCAATTTGTGCAATAATTTCGGGCAGCTTTGCCGACGCTTCTTCTGCGGACTGAACGGAATTCAGATAGGACAGCTTGGCGGTATTATAATCGGACTGCTGTTGCGTCAAAACACCGTTGAGAGAAGCTGTATCGAAGGTGGCGAGCAGTTGACCCTTTACCACACGGTCACCTGCTTTGACACAAACCTGCTTCGGCACAACACCGGCGAAAATCTGCAAATCACTCTTGTTGAGTGATTCAACGGTGCCTGTCGTGGAAAGCGTTTGCGTAATGCTTCCCGTTTCGGCGGTCATAATAATCGCCTCATAACGCTTATCATTCTTTTTTGCGACAAAAACAACGGTGCCTGCAAGAACGGAAGCAAGCAAAACCGCAACGATGATAAGACGAATCAGCTTTGTTTTTTTCATTCGTAACACGACTCCTTCGAAAAATTATACATATGGTATCATACTTTAACTATAAAAGAAAGCCAAAAACCGAATTTTTACTAAAAATTAACAAATGAAAAGCCCGAAGCAAAAACTTCGGGCTTTATGGTGGACCCGAAGAGGATCGAACTCTCGACCTTACGGATGCGAACCGTACGCTCTCCCAGCTGAGCTACGGGCCCACGCAGAACGATAGATATTATAATACACACATATTCTTTTGTCAAGCCTTGCAATCAAATTATTTTTGTTGTATACTATTCACATCATGTGTCGGAGGTGGATTGTGAAAAAAACAATTACCGTGCTGTTGGTGGTTGCTTTCACATTTATTCTGTGTTCATGCAGCAGTACGAATAAAGTATTAGAAAACCTCGCTGTCACAACGGCACCGATTCAAACGATAAGCATCACCTTTCCCGAGGGGCTTACGGCGCCGGAATACGGTCAATTGCTTGAAGAGAACGGCGTTTGCTCACAGGCTGATTTTTTGGAAGCGGTCAACAACCCTTCCCCCGATTTAACCTGCATCCCCGAAATCGGCAATGCCGACGAAAGACCGTTTTTATTAGAGGGCTATTTGTTCCCCGATACCTATGAATTTGAGCGTTCCGCTTCACCGCAGATTGTTTTGAAAACAATGCTGACGAATTTTAATCGACACATTACAGAGGATATGCGCAGCCGTGCCGCCGTGCTTGGTTACACAATCGACGAGATTCTGCGCATTGCCTCCGTTATTCAGGAAGAAGCAACTTCGCCCGAAATGAAAAAGGTTTCATCCGTTTTGCACAACCGATTGAACACCAAGAACGGAAAATTAGAATGCGATGTTACCGTTTTTTATTTAGAAAAATATGTAAAACCTTATGTCGAGGATGTTTCCGTCTACAGCGAAAAGTACAACGCCTACAAATGTATTGGTCTGCCCGCAGGGCCAATTACCAATGTCGGTGTTGAGGCAATTGAAGCGGCACTCTATCCTGCCGACACGGACTATTACTTTTTCCTCACCGATGAAGACGGCGGATTCCACTACGCCGTAACATGGAGTGAGCATTCCGCAAATGTTAAAAAATATTGCAAATAGTAACCTTTCGCCGTAAGGCGTAAAATATGAAGGGAGATAATTCCAATGAAAAACATCAAAGCAATTCTTGCCGTTCTTCTTGCCGGCTGTGTCATGATCAGCTTTGCCGCTTGCGGCAGTAAAGAACCGGCAGAAACCACCACCGCACCCGAAGAAACCGTTGCCACCGATGCGGCGGAAACCCCCCTCGCCGAGCCTGTCATCGAAACAACGCTCGCAGATGAAAGCACAGTTGCCGATGCAACAACGGTTGCTGACGAAACCACAGCCGCAGAAGCTACAACGGTAGCCGAAGCACTCACCGCACCGCAGGATCAAGCCGCTATTCTCGCTCTATATAACGACACTGTCAACGATGCGTTTGATGCAAAGGTCGGCTTCCACAAAGAGCGTGTCACCGACAACGAGAAGATGGATGCAGGCATTGCATTCAAAACCTTTAAGAGTCTTGTTTACAAGTTCATGGGCATCGGTGCCGACAACAAGTACACCGAAGATGTGACCAAGGGCAAATGGGAAAGCGATGCGAAAAAGCATTATCTTCGCAAAAGCACTTTGACAGCCGGCGACCTTACAGGCGCAGCCTGCAAGCAATCCGGAAGCAACCTTGTTGTTACTTTGAGCGTGAAGAACGGCTCAACTAAGGGCTCCTCAAACTCCAAGACCGGCAGCACCCCGATTGACAAGTGCGGTATCTGTGTCGGCAACGAGGATAAGGGTTACTACGACCACAAGACGGGACCTGTTATTTTCGATGCAATCGAAGGCACATTCGAAAAGGCTGTTGTCAACGAGAGCTACAGCGGTGCAAAGGTTGTTGCAACCATTGATGCCGCAACGGGTCACCTTGTTTCACTCAAGGTTGAGTACAATATTAAGACTTCTATTGATACCGGTTCTATCGGTGCCGCAACCGCAACCGGTACAACCCACATCACATACAGCGCATTCAAATACTAATCTGCAACCCAAGTTCTTTCAAGCCCTTGAGGGTAACCTCGGGGGCTTTTGTTGGTTGTTCTTGACAACTTATGTGATTGAACATATAATTTCCTTTAGATTTTATGTAGGAGCTTCGCTATGCACATTCCCGAAAACTATCTCTCCCCTGCCACCTGTGCCGTCATGACGGCGGCGATGACACCGATTTGGACATATGCCGTCAAAAAAGTCAAGGTTGATGTGCCGATAGAGAATTTCTCCACGCTCGGCATCGGTGCGTCTTTTTCGTTTCTCGCCATGATGTTCAATGTTCCGATGTTAGGCGGCACAACGGGTCACGCAGTCGGCGGCACGCTGATTGCGTTGCTGTTGGGTCCAAATGCGGCTTGCATTTCGATTTCAACAGCCCTGCTCCTTCAGGCTGTTCTGTTCGGTGACGGCGGAATCTTGTCATTTGGCGCAAACTGCTTCAACATGGCGTTTGTTCTGCCGTATTTGGGTTATGCCGTTTACTGTTTGCTTCGGCGTTTATTCCGTAACCGTTCAACGATTTTCTCCTGCTTTACAGCCGCCATCGGTTCCTATGTCGGCTTGAATGCTGCCGCATTATGCGCCGCAATTGAATTCGGTATTCAGCCAATGCTCTTCAAAGACGCATTGGGTCAAGCGTTGTATTGTCCTTATGATTTGTCGGTTTCCGTTCCTGCAATGATGCTTTCTCATTTAGCCATTGCCGGCATTGTCGAAGCTGTTTTCACAGCATCCGTTTATGCGTTCATTCGCAAAACAAGCCCGCATCTCATCGCTTCGGAAAACAAGATGCGTTCAAAAGAACGGTTACCGCTGTTAATTCTGCCGGCTGTTCTCGTTGTTGCCACGCCAATCGGCTTACTTGCAGACGGAACGGCTTGGGGCGAATGGAGCGCCGAAGAAATCGCCCAAGTAGTTACCGGCGGTGAATCGCTCAGCTATACGCCTAACGATTTGGCAAATGGTTGGTCACTCAAGGCACTGATGCCAGACTACACTTTGAACGGTGTCGGCGAAGCAGCGGCGTATTTACTCTCCGCCATCATCGGCGTTGCCGTTCTGATTATCCTGTTCAAGCTGATTTCCATTCCGATGAAAGAGAAAAAGATGCACTATGATACCTGACTCGATGACAGTTGAAGATGCCTATACGCCGACCAAGCGAATAGAAAACGCATTCGCACAGCAAACGGTACGGCGCATTTCCGAAGCCATGGCTCGTGTTCAAGTTCCGTGCAGAGCCAAAAGCCGACTTCCCGCTATGCTCAAGTTGCTTGTTACGGTCGCTTTTGTTGCTTTCATTGCTGTGTGTCAAATTAAAATTCTGTTGCTTGGTGCAACAGCGGCTTTGCTGGTTTCATTGTGCTTTGCTCCCGCAAAAATACTGGCATCCATTTTGAAATCCGCCTTTTTCGCTGTCAGTATTGCGGTCATTCTGCTTTTTCCCGGCGCCATTCTCCACCCGTCGCAATTGTCGAATTCCTGCATAATTGCGCTGAAAATCTTTCTCTGTTCCTCGGCGGTTGCTCTATTTAACCGCACCACACAGTGGAATCAAATCACCAAAGCCCTGCGTCAGCTCCGCATTCCGAGCGTTTTCGTTTTTACAATGGATATTACATTGCAGTATATTGCTGTTTTAGGTCGTTTTTTAACCAATCTGTTAGAAGCATATCGACTGCGCACGGTCGGACATTTACCAAAAAGTCGTCGTTCCGTTGGTGGCATCATGGGCGTAACATTCATTCGGGGGCTTGAAATGAACCGTGAAATGGTGGAAGCCATGCAATGCCGTTGCTTTACCGATGATTATAAGGGACTGTAAGCATGAAATTGATTGAATTAAACCATATCTCATTTTCCTATCCGAACGAACAAAGCCAAGTGTTATCCGATTTTTCCTGTGCATTTGAGAAAGGTGAATGCTGTGCGGTTTCGGGCGACAACGGTTCGGGAAAATCGACCCTGTTCCGAATCATAAACGGGCTGTCCTTTCCACAGAACGGCTCATACTTTTTCGATGGTGTTGAAATCACAAAGCAATATCTTTCCTGCAATGCGCAGGCAAAGCAATTCCATAAGCGAATCGGTTTTCTGTTTCAAAACACGGATGTTATGCTGTTCCAACCAACGGTTTACGATGAAATTGCATTCGGTCCGAGACAGCTCGGTCTATCAGAAAATGAAATCGACCGCCGTGTTTGTGACTGCATATCGTTATTGGGGCTTGAAGCAGTTCGAAATAAAGCACCCTATCATTTGAGCACGGGGCAAAAAAAGCGGGTTGCGCTTGCTTCCGTTCTCTCACTGAATCCCGATGTGCTGATATTGGACGAGCCGTTGGCAGGCTTGGACAAAACAACGCAGGCTCTGTTTTCGGAATTATTCGCCGATTGGAAAAGCAGCGAAAAAACGCTGATTTTTGCAACGCACGATGAAAACACGCTCCTGCCGCTTATCGACAGAACCGTTCTTCTGCCAAAATAAAAAAGCCTCCTCATTTTCAGAAGAAGCTTTGCGATTATTTGTCCGGCAGACAAACCTTACAGGCATCATATTCACCGCTTTCAAATTCTTCTTTTGTCATGCGGTGGATATTTTTTTTATTTTTTACATAGATACAATCTTTTTTGTGGTATTTCTTACCCGTTTCGGTGATGTAAAAGTTGCCATAGTAGGAATCGGCTTTTGTAGTCAAAACGAAAGCCGATGTACCGATAGCGACAAGCATCAGACACGCCGCCATCACGCAAACCGCTTTTTTGTGGAGAGCAATCCACCTCTTGCCTTTTTCCGAACCGCTCGGATGAAGTAAAAAATGAGCAAATTCATTTGCCTCATGTTCCTGCATAACATCCTGCCCGAGAATGGACTGCGATTGAATGTGCTGCAAAAAAATGTGACCTTCTTCATGTGCAAGCACAATCAACTGCTCTTCATCCGACAAATCCTCATTGACGAAAACCAGTCGAAAACGCTCATTCACAAAGGTGAACCCGTTGGAAACCGAAACAAGCTCCATGAGATTCAAGTTCTCAATCACCTGCGCAACATCCGCTTGGTTGTGTGCGGCGTGAAACGGTATCAGAGTGTATCCCTGCTCCCGAAAAACGGAAAGAAGTGCATCACGGTTAATTGCATTCAAGCGGTATTTCTTTTGAAAGATACGGACTGATTTTTTCATGCTCTTTGTCATGATTTGGCATTACCTTCTTTGATTCGTTGAATAGCCGCAAGCGTTTGAAATTCCGTGTCGGAGATTGTTTTACGCACGGAAGTACCCTCAAACGCTTTGACAACCTCATCACCCGAAATATCGGCACACCTCGCATACTCAATCATAACCACCGTGCGGATGGTATGCAAAGCCTTGTCGTCAAGCTTTTCGGTGATGGTTTCGGGAATACCGGCAATTGTGTTGCTTGAATTCCCGGCAAGCTTGTTGCCGTTGTTAATGGCGGTAAAAAATTCAACCGGCATTAAATTCAGTGTTCGCAATAAACGGTGCGTTGTGGCATGATAATCAAACAAAAGCAGGAGTGAAAGATAGGTGTTCCACGACATTTTCCGTTTGCCGCTTTCGATTGAAGAATATGTTTGACG
>DNXM01000204.1 GCA_003505905.1 Oscillospiraceae bacterium | reverse complement strand
CCCTTTAACCACTCGGGCACCTACCCATTATGTCGAGCCAAAGATAGGAATCGAACCTACGACTGGCTGATTACAAATCAGCTGCTCTACCAACTGAGCTACACCAGCACTTGACGCTCAAACAATATATCACAAAGAAATCTTTTCGTCAAGGTTTTTTTGAAAATATCTGCAAAAAGTTTTCGGTAAGTTTTACGCATTTTCGCTTGTAATAAGGGATGGAATATAGTATAATGCACTTAATTATACTCGGGTTTTGTGCCCCTTTTGCGGAGGAAGAAACATTGTTGCAGGAACAGAGAAAAACGGCGGAAGTTTCGTTTGACGAAATGAAAAAGCAAAGGGAATACACGAATCTTGTCAAATCGGTTGCGGAGGCAAGATACAGCCGCACGCCGCTTGCTTTTGTGCATACCTTCGGCTGTCAGGGCAATGTTTCCGACAGCGAGCGGCTGAAGGGTCAGCTGTCCGCCATGGGCTTCGGTTTCACCGATGAGGCCGAAAAGGCGGATTTGGTGCTTTACAACACCTGTGCGTTGCGGGAGCACGCACACGACCGTGTGTTCGGCAATGTCGGCGCACTCAAGCCCATCAAAGAACAAAACCCCAACCTGATTATTGCGCTGTGCGGCTGCATGATGCAGCAGGAGCACGTGTGGCAGAAAATCAAAAAGAGCTATCCGTTCGTCAATTTGGTTTTCGGCACACACGCCGTTCACCGTCTGCCCGAAATGATGTACCGTGTGCTTTGCTCGGGCAAGCGTGTGTTTGAAACCGAAAACAGCTCGGGCACGATTGCCGAGGGCTTGCCCGTTCACAGGGACGGGAGCTTTAAGGGCTGGCTGCCGATTATGTACGGCTGCAACAATTTTTGCAGCTATTGCATTGTGCCCTATGTTCGAGGTCGGGAGCGTTCCCGCCGCAGTGAGGCTGTTTTGGCGGAAGCGAAAGAGCTGATTGCATCGGGCTGCAGGGAAATCACGCTCCTCGGGCAAAATGTCAATTCTTACGGCAAGGGCACGGATGAGATGAATTTTGCTTCACTCCTGCGTGCCATCAACGCATTGCCCGGCAACTTCAAAATTCGTTTTATGACCTCGCATCCCAAGGACTGCACCACCGAATTGCTCGATGCAATGGCGGAATGTGAAAAGGTTTGTCATCATTTGCATTTGCCGTTTCAAAGCGGAAACGACCGTGTGCTGCGGGAAATGAACCGTGGCTACACCCGTGAAAAATACCTTTCCTTGGTGGAGTATGCACGCAAGGTGATGCCCGACATCAGCTTGACAAGCGATGTCATTGTAGGCTTCCCCGGCGAAACCTACGAAGAGTTTTGTGATACGCTTTCGCTCGTGGAAAAAGTCGGCTTCACATCGCTCTTCACCTTTATCTATTCGCCCCGTGTCGGCACAAAGGCGGCGCAGATGCCAGACCCCGTCAGCCGTGCGGAAAAGGGTAAATGGTTTAAGCAGCTGACCGATTGCCAGGAAAGAATTGCCTGCGCACGCAGCCAGTCTATGCTCGGCACGGTTACTATGGTGCTTTGCGAAGAATGCGTGAGCGGCCGCATCAACGGCAGAACCGACGGCAATGTTATGATTGACTTTGAAGGCGAGGAAGGCTTAATCGGCACCTATGCGCAAGTCAAGGTCACACAGGCAAGAAACTGGATTTTGTCCGGCGAGCTTGTCAAATAACGGTAAAAACCCATAGGGATTTTATAAAAAATACTTTACAGTACAGGAGAAAAAACAATGGACGTAATTGAAATCACCAGACAGCTCGGCAAGGCCATCCAGGCAGATGAGCGCTATGCAAAGTTTGTCACCGCAAGAGAAGCCAATGAAAAAGACGATGCGCTTAACGAGCTTGTCGGCAAAATGCAGTTGGTTCACATGAGCTATCAGCATGAAGCATCCAAGGAGGATGCCAATGAGCAGAAGCTCGAAGCATACGAAGAAGAGTTCATGGGTCTTCGTGAGCAGATTATGGCAAACGAGAACATGAAGAACTACGAAGCCGCAAGAGCCGAAATTGATGCGATGATGAACTATATTGTCGGTCTGCTCACCGAGTGCATCAAGGGTGAGGACCCCGAAACCTGCGAGCCTCCTCACGAGCATGAGTGCGGCGGCGAATGTTCTTCCTGCGGCGGCGGATGCCACTAATCCCAAATCAAGTCAGACCTCGGAGGCGTGCAAATGGCTGAATTATCCCCGATGATGAAGCAGTATTTTGAAATCAAAAAGGATTACCGGGACACGATTTTGATGTTCCGCTTGGGCGATTTTTACGAAATGTTTTTTGAGGACGCAAAAATCGCCTCCCGTGAATTGGAGCTTGTGCTCACAGGACGGGATTGCGGACAGGAGGAGCGTGCCCCGATGTGCGGTGTTCCGTTCCACAGTGTGGACAGCTACATTGCACGCCTGATTTCCAAGGGCTACAAAATTGCCATCTGCGAGCAGATGGAAGACCCTGCCACCGCAAAGGGAATCGTCAAGCGTGATGTCATTCGCATCGTGACCCCCGGTACGGTGATTGAAAGCAATATGCTTGACGAAACGCAAAACAACTTTTTGTGCAGTATCTTTATGCGTGAGGGCAAGGTCGGTCTGTGCTTTGCCGATGTTTCCACGGGTGCGATGCACTTGACCGATTTAGACGGCAAGGATGTCGAAACCGCCGTCATCAACGAATTAGCGAGGTTTATGCCGAGCGAAGTGTTATTCAACCGTGAGGCGGCACAGTCCCAACCCATTAAAAAGTTTGTTACCGACAAATGCAACGCTTTGTGCGAAGCATTTGAAGAAGATTATTTGCTTTTGCCCCAAGCCAGAGAAAGACTCTGCGCTCAGTTTGGGTGCAACGAGCCGAACGAAGTTGCTCCGGGTGTGTCGATGCAGGGCGTTTTTGCCTCAGGCATCTGCCTGGAGTATCTTTCCACCGTTCAGCGAAACGACTTGACCAACATCCGTTCGCTCGATTATTACAGTGAGAGCGGTTTTATGAAGCTCGATTTGGCGGCTCGGCGCAGCTTGGAATTGACCCGCACCATGCGTTCTAACGATAAAAAGGGAACCCTGCTGTGGGTGCTTGACCACACGAAAACCGCCATGGGCAAGCGTGAAATTCGGGAATGGCTCGACCGCCCGTTAACCAACCCGGCTCGCATCATCGGTCGGCAAAACGCTGTGGAGGAGTTGAGCGAAAATGCGGTGCTGTGCGGAAATCTGTCCGCCGCATTATCGGATATCAACGATTTGGAGCGCTTGATTACCCGCATTTCCTACGGCACTGCCAACGCAAAAGAATTGCGTGCGTTGAGCGGTGCAATCGACTGCATCCCCGGCGTCAAATCGCAGTTGAGCGATTGTCGCTGTGCGATGCTCCGAGATATTTTCCGTGAATTGGACACTTTAGAAGATGTGTCCCGACTCATCAAATCGGCGATTGTGGAAGATCCGCCCTTTACCGTACGGGAAGGCGGTATGATTCAGCAGGGCTTTAACGCCGAACTTGATGAACTGCATATGCTTGTGGATAACGGCAAGGATTATCTTGCGCAAATCCAACAGCGTGAGCAGGACAGAACCGGCATCAAAAAGCTGAAAATCGGTTACAACCGTGTGTTTGGTTACTACATCGAGGTCAGCAACGCATTTAAGGCGATGGTGCCCGAAGACTACATACGCAAACAAACCCTGACAAACTGTGAACGGTTCATTACGCAGGAGCTGAAAGAGCTTGAAACCAAAGTGCTCGGTGCGCAAAACCGTTGTGTTCAACTTGAATTTGAAATTTTCTCCCAGGTGCGTGATAAGACCGCTCAACAGCTCGGTCGCATTCAGCGCACAGCCTCGGCGTTGGCACGCATTGATGTGTTGACCTCTTTTGCCAAGGTTGCGATGGAAAACAATTATGTACGCCCTGAGATTACCGATACACCCGTTTTGGATATTAAGGAAGGCCGCC
>DNXM01000217.1:1496-3054 GCA_003505905.1 Oscillospiraceae bacterium | reverse complement strand
TTCCGCATTTCCCTTACATTCAAAGTCAAGGTGTTCATTTTTTCATTCCCCTTCTGTTCTTTGTTTTAATCCGTTTTTTGCGATTGGAAAGCCCGATTCCCGCACCGATTGAGGCAACGAGTATGGCGAGAGCAGGCAAAAAACTGCGTGCTTCAAATCGCTGCTGCAAAACGGTAGATGTTATCAAATAAACAATCGTCGGCACCGTTGCCGACAAAGCACCGTTGAACAACCCGTTTTTTCGTTCTTGCTTTGTTGCCATCACACCGCAAACCGCACCGCTGATGCAGGAGGCAACCATTAAACACGGGAAATAGACATCTCGTGACATATTTTTGTTCAGTAACACCGAGCTGATAATCAGACTCAGTAAAGCAAAGCCGAGCGTTGACACGATTCCGGCTTTCAAACAGTTTATCAGCATTTTTTTCTGCATAAAAAAGCCCTCCATATCTTCATGGTAAAAGATATGGAGGGTGATTTGATTTTATAACCGATATTATTCTTCCGGACCGGACTTTTTCTTTTTCTTGGCGTGCTTCTTGCCTTCTGCCTCGATTTTAGCGTTGCGCTCCGCTTCCTGTGCCTCCTTTGCGGCGGCTCTTTCAGCCTCTGCTTTTTCGGTTGCGGTGTTGTTGGTCTGAATCGCCCAGCGAGCAATTTTCATCTTGTTGCGGTCTGCGCCGGTTTCGATAACAAGGCTGTCATCCTTGATGGTGACAACACGACCCATGATGCCGCCGATGGTGGTTATTTCATCGCCGATTTGCAAAGAATCACGCATTTGCTGTTCTTCTTTTTGTTTTTTCTTCTGCGGACGAATCATCAAAAAGTACATAGCACCGAACAAAACAACCATCAAACCAATCATGGTAATCGGGTTTTGCTGACCGGTAGCGGACGTGGTTGTGGTGGCAGCCAAAAGCTGCGGAACAAAAACGGAAGGGTTCATTTGAAATACTCTCCTTTTACAAAATAACATTTACATTATAGCAAAAGCAAAAGTGAATTGCAAGCAAATTTTTTGATTTTCAGATTCTTTTGTCAAGAACATCGACATAATGCCGATAAAATGTCGTGAAACTGCCCGCCTCCAATTCATCTCGAATGCGTTGCAGCAGTGTGTTATAAAAATGAAGATTGTGCATGACGCAAAGACGCATGGCAAGCATCTCTTTGCTTTTGAAGAGATGATGAATGTATGCACGGCTGTGTTTTTGACAAGTCGGGCAATCGCAAGTCAGATCAATCGGCCGGGTGTCCAACGCATATTTGGCGTTATTCATGTTGATAACGCCGTTCATGGTGAACAGATGTCCGTGCCGCGCGTTTCGGCTCGGCATAACGCAATCAAACAAATCAACGCCACGGTACACACCTTCGAGAATGTTGCCCGGTGTTCCGACACCCATCAAATAGCGAATTTTGTTCTTCGGCATGAACGGTTCAACTGCCGAAATAATGCGGTACATATCCTCTTTCGGTTCGCCGACTGCAAGTCCGCCGATGGCATAGCCGTCAAGGTCAAGCTCTGCAATCTGCTTCATGTTTTCAATTC
>DNXM01000217.1:1275-1432 GCA_003505905.1 Oscillospiraceae bacterium | reverse complement strand
CTGATTGATGCCGAACAGAAGCTGATTCGGGTTGACGGTATCTTCCAATGAATTCAGGCGTTCCATTTCCGCCTTACAGCGTTTCAGCCAGCGAACCGTTCGCTCACAGGATTGCTTTGCATACGGAAATTCGGCAGGATTTTCAACGCATTCGTCA
>DNXM01000217.1:0-1217 GCA_003505905.1 Oscillospiraceae bacterium | reverse complement strand
GATTTGACTGAATCTGCATACTCTCTTCCGGACCCATAAAGATGCGTCTGCCGTCAATGTGCGAAGCAAAATAGACGCCTTCTTCTTTGATTTTGCGCAGTTTTGCAAGTGAAAACACCTGAAAGCCGCCGCTGTCGGTCAATATCGGACCGTCCCAACCGGTGAACTTGTGCAATCCGCCGAGCTGTTTTACGGTTGTGTCACCCGGACGCAGATGCAAATGATAGGTGTTGCACAGCTGAACCTGACAATGAATGTCTTTCAAATCATATGCGCTCACGCCGCCTTTGATGGCTCCGCAGGTAGCAACATTCATAAAAGCCGGCGTTTGCACCGTGCCGTGTACGGTTTCAAACTCGCCTCTGCGAGCAGTCCCCTCATTTTTGTTGAGCTTATACACAAACGACCTCTCCCTTCTGTGCCTCATCATCGGAAACGATGTTGTTCACCCAAATACGCTTTTTCAGGAATGCGTAACCGATGATGCACTTGATGATTTCGAGTGACTGCACGATTGGATAAACCTGCCAAATGTTCAAATGTGCCGCATAATACAGCAGGAAAACGGTCGGAACCGAAACTGCCATGATAAAAACACTGTCGTAAATAATCGTAATGCCTGTTTTTCCGCCGCTTCGCAAAGTGAAATACGACGAGTTGGCAAAAGCCGTAAACGGGAAAAACACAGATGAAATGCGAATAAAGTACATGGCGTATTCTTTTGACTGCTCTGTTGTGTTGTAAAGCAGAGGGATTTTATAGCCGAACAGCACGACAATCAGCGTGATGCCCAAGCTCATCATAACGGCAAAGGTTGACAGCTTGCGGCAGCTGTCAACCGCATTGTCGAATTCATTTGCACCGAGCTGCTTGCCGATAATGATGCCAATTGCCGAGCCAAAGGAAATGAATGCAATGGTGAACAAATTAACAACCGTTGAAGAAATGCTGTAACCTGCCATTACCGTCAAGCCGTGCAGGCTGTAGCCGGAGCTGAGCAAGGTCATGCCGCTTGACCAGAAAAACTCATTGAGCAACAGAGGTAAGCCTTTTTTGGCAATCTGCGAAAGCACATTTTTGGGGATGCGAATGCTGCTGAATGCTCCCTGCACATACCGGAAGCGGTTGCGCTTGATGAAATAATACACGGCAAGCAAACCGAATTCGACATATCTGGACATAACTGTTGCGATAGCCGCACCCTTGACCCCAAGCAG
>DNXM01000237.1:3698-3836 GCA_003505905.1 Oscillospiraceae bacterium | reverse complement strand
TCAGCCGACTCTTACAAAAGAGCAGCTACTCTTTTGGTTTGGAAAACTGAAAAAGTTAAATGTCAGAAAATTGGAGCATCGCAGAAAACTCATTGATACTTTCATCAATGCGGTTTTCCTCTACGATGACAGAATGGT
>DNXM01000237.1:0-3634 GCA_003505905.1 Oscillospiraceae bacterium | reverse complement strand
AAAGAGGTAACCTTCAAAGACCTTGAGGAATCAGGTCTCGGTTCGGATTTGAATGCACTCGCTGCACCAAACTCGAATAATCCGAACCATATTTTCCAAGTTGGAGAAAGGTTCGGATTATTCATTTTTATAAAAAACAGGTCAATCATCTGTTTATTTATCGAAGGTCTGATTATAACACAAAGCGGTTTCAGAAAAAGCTGAACTGCATGACACCCGAAGAATTCCATCTTGCCAATGCCGCATAAAAAAACTCCCACCCTGCTTTCGCAAGGCGGGAAACAGATAAATATTTTTGTTTTTTCGCCTGTCTACTTGACAGGGGGGCACTTCATTTTCGCCCGGTTGAGCGGCTTTTGTCAATTTTGAATAATCCCTGTAACCGTCTTTTACACGCAGTTGCAGGGATTTGTTATTATATGTTCCAAACCTTTGTCAGCGTCAGGATATTTTCGTTGTTTTCATAGCGGTATTCCATTTTATCGGCAATCTTTTTGACCAAATAAATACCCAAGCCGCCGTAATTCGGAGCCTCGGAAAAGACCGGCTCCTCGTATTCAAGCGGATTGAATGCCGCACCGCAATCCCGAAATTCCAGATTGATATAGTTCAAACCGCATTCCGCCGACACACGAACGGTGCCGACTGTGTTTTCATAGGCGTAATCGACAATATTACTGCAAACATCGTCAATGATAACATCAATATCCCGTCGAGCATCATTGGGGCAACCGCTGTCGAGCAGGATGTCGTTCACGACATCCATAATTTTTTCAGGAGCGTTTCGGTCGGAATCAACACAAACGGTTTGCCTGACCGGAGCATAATCACCCGAAAAGCCGAGCGTCACGATGGTAATATCGTCAAACTGTTCCTCCGAGCCGATGTGCTGTTCCAAAAAGTTCATCAGGTTTACCGTTGTGAAATGCGCTGTTTTTTGTTCGGCATCGGCAATGCGTTGCAGGGCACGAAGCAAGCCGTCCCTGCCGAAGGAAACATCCCCTGCATTCCTGGCGTCCGTAACACCGTCGGTGTAAACCACAAGTCGGTCACCCTGTTTCAAGCGAATCGGTTCTGCCTTCAAATCCGTATTTTCAAACACGCCCATAAACAGCTGTGAATCGTTTTCAAGCCATCGGATTTTTCCGTTTCGGTCAAGAATTGCCGGCGGCAAATGGCCGGCATTGACATACTTGCCCACACCTGTACGGCAATCAAAACAGCCGAGCCACATTGTTACGAAAACATCATCTTGATTCCCACGGGTGATAAAATTGTTCACTTGATTCATGGCGGCTTCCAAATCAATGCAGTCCCATTCGGTGTCATCGTTCTTCTGCTGTGCGTACAGTGCCTGTTTGATGATGCACTGCGCCTTCATCACATACATGGCCGATGCAAGCCCCTTGTCGGAAACATCTGCCGCAAGAACAACAAGCAGGTTTTCGCCGAGCATGAAATAATCAAAAAAGTCGCCGCCCGTTTCTTTGGCTGGCTTAACCAATGCGCTCACCGCAACACATCCGTTCGGGGCTGTGAATTCGGACTTCGGCATTGTTTTCATTTGGATATCTGCCGCTGCCTGCAGCTGTGCGGTTGTTTCCGCCGCAAGGGTTGAGGCTTCGATGCGTTTCAGAATCATGAGCTTACCGTTTCGGGTAATCATATCACCGCAAAAGCTGATGACAACAAAGTTAATCACCCTCGGAATCATAAAATACAGCAGAATCAAAAGCGGCTCATCCCAATAGTCGATGTGACCAATGTCGTGAAGAGCCCGAACCACAGGGCTGATACGCTCAAGCACAAGATTTGCCGTGACGGTAAGAAGGAAAGCAACCGAGGAAACAACAGAAACCCTGCGGACAAAATACTTATCGCAATACATGATGCTGATGGTGACCGGACCGTAAACAAGAAAAGTTGCCGCATGGGGATAGATAAAAAAGGTTACGGCACTGCACAGAACCATGGTGTAAATCAGAACATATTTTGCCCAATATTTATCGTATTTTCCGCACCGGATTGAAAGACAGAGAATCAGCTCATAGGTTGAACTGACTAACAGCACAATACACGCCCAATTTTCACCCATTTGAATTTGATTTGTCAAACCGCCGATGCTGAAAATCGAAACCGTAATCGACATGATAACACCTGCTATTACGGCAAGGCGGTTCGTTTTTACCTCGTTTTCGTGAAAAATCAGGTCTGTTTGTTTGCGTTCGTCTTTGTGCATCGGAACACTTCCTTCCTCATCATTCTGTTACAGCTGTGGGTCAAAAAAGCCGAGCATTTCAATTTGGCGCAGAGAATGAACAATGTATTCATCGCTTGTAATGTTCCAGTTGAAGCCGATTCGGTTCAACACATCCGCCGTGAAGGCATTGTCATAGCCGAGCATATAACGATCACCGTGCGTATCTCGGTTGAGGTAGGCAATCAGACCACTGACACCGTCGTTTGTGTCGCTGTTTTCCACGGCGGCTTTCAGCCGTGCGAGAAATTCACTTTCACTCACGCAATCCACTTGAATGCCCGCTTTGTTCATGGCACGAATCACATCGGAAATAAAAATGCGGTGCGTATTGTTAGCGTGGAACACACTCAAGCGACGGTCGGTTTTGGCAAGGGCAAGCATTGCACTTGCCGTTTCATCAATGGGCGAAAATTCAAGCTCACCACCCAGCTGCGAATACGGAATACAGCCGAGCACCGAATAACCAAGCAAACGGCGCATGAAGCCATTGGTCATGTAGTTAATTTGGAATTCTCCGTCCGAATAGCGCGGCATAAGATTACCTGCACGCATAATTTTTCCGTCCAAGCCGTCCGCAACGGCATCAAGAACATTTTTTTCGGAGCGGAATTTGGAAGCAATATACCGATTTTCAAGAACCTGGCGGAAATACAGCTCATTCTCGTGAAGCTGTTTTGTGCGCTCGGGTGTTCCGCCGATGCCCTCACCGGCAACGCTCACCGTGGAAACATGAATCAACCGTTTATTCGCTTGTCTGCACAGCTCAACAAGGTTTTGCACGCCCTCAACATTCACCTTGTCCAATATATCGTCCTTGACAAAATGCTTAACGCAGGCGGCGCAGTTGATAAGCGTATCAAACGGAACACTTTGCAGGGACAGAACACGCTCAAGGTCGGTGATATCGCCGTCAATGCAGTGAATTCGCTTGCCGATTTGTTCCTCGATAGAGGTATCGAAATAATAAATAAACATTCCGGCGAGCTTCAATTCCGGTGAAGTGAACGAGCCTGCACGAAGCAAGCAGTAAACATCGCCATCCTCCTGCTCAAGGAATTCTTTGAGAATGTGCATTCCAAGGAAGCCGGTCGCACCCGTAAGCAAAACATTGCCCAACGGTCGGTTGCCTGCCTCATCGCCGATGTTCCACACATTTTTGCTCAACACCTGCTCACATTTCGTGTAATCGGCTGCAAAGGCATCGCCGTCACTGCCGTTATCCGAAACGCCGATAAGCCTTGCAAGCTGACGAACGGTCGGATGTGTGAACACATCCTTGTATGCAATTTGAATGCTGTGCGCCATACCGAACATGGCGACCTTGGTAGCGGTCAACGAAGTGCCGCCAAGCTCAAAGAAATCGTCGTTCACACC
>DNXM01000245.1:4710-4912 GCA_003505905.1 Oscillospiraceae bacterium | reverse complement strand
GAAAGAGGGCAAAAAGCGTATGCGCCAATTCGGTACGGTCGAGGTGCCGCAGGAGGCGTTTATGGCGGTGCTGAAGCTGGATGATGACACATAACCCCGGGCTTTACATCCATGTGCCTTTTTGCCGCAGTAAGTGCCCGTACTGCGATTTCTATTCGGTGAAAGCCGATGAGGATTTTAAGGCGCATTATACCGATGCTTT
>DNXM01000245.1:228-4677 GCA_003505905.1 Oscillospiraceae bacterium | reverse complement strand
TAGAACAAACACAAAAACAGCTTTCGTTCCGCACGGTCTATTTCGGCGGCGGAACACCGTCCCAACTCGGTGCGGAAAACCTGTGCCGTGCGCTTGATTGCATTGACAAAACGGCGGATGCCGAGGTGACGGTGGAATGCAACCCGTCCGACTTGTGCGAAGAATGGACGCAATCCGACATGGACAAGCTCGTTCGTTACGGTGCCAACCGCATTTCGATGGGGATGCAGTCCGCCGTGGAGCAGGAGCGCAAAAAGCTCGGGCGGAGAGCAGGAGCAGAGCAGGTACGGCAGGCGGTGGAAAAAATCAAAGCCGCAGGCATCACCGACTTTTCGCTGGATTTGATGCTCGGCATTCCGTTCCAAACGGTGGAAAGTGTAAAAAAAAGCGTTGCCTTTTGCGCCGAAAGCGGTGCAACGCATTTGAGTGCCTATCTGCTGAAAATCGAGCAGGGCACGCCGTTTGAAAAGGTGGAACAAACGCTGAACCTGCCGAATGAGGATGAATGCTGTGAATTGTATCTGACCGCCTGCGAGGAAGCGGAACGCCACGGCTTCGGGCAATATGAAATATCGAATTTTGCCAAGCCGGGGCACGCAAGCCGACACAATTTGATTTATTGGAACGATGAGGAATACATCGGGGTCGGTGCGGCGGCACATTCGTTTTACGGCGGAAAACGCTATTATTATGAGCGGGACGCAAAGGCGTTTGCCGACGGCACAAAGCCCGTGGCGGACGGCGAAGGCGGCGATTTTGAAGAATATGCCATGCTCCGTCTGCGCTTAACACAGGGCTTGACCAACCAAGGCGTGCAGGCTCGTTTCGGGCACCCGATTCCGCAAAAAATGTTTGAAACAGCAAAGCCGATGGAAGCCCTCGGTTTGGTGAAAACGGATGAAAACACAATCCGTATGACACCCAAAGGTTTTTTGGTGTCGAACGGCATAATCGCTCAATTGCTCGGTGATTGATTTCGCCGAGCTTTTTTGAATAAAAAAAGAGCACCGCTGATGCGATGCTCTCGAATGATGCTTATCCATGAGCTTTTCTTTTTTGCATAAGCAAGCCTTTCACTTTGTTAAACAAAAGAGAAGCAAGGAAAAGAACGATGATATTGAATACGGTGCCGATAACGGATTGAAGAAGGGAGCAGTTCGCTGTTGATTCACTCAAAAGGTCAAGCTTCACTAATATATTTTTGAACAGCTGAATTGTAAAGGATTGCAGGGAAAAGAAAAGCATGGAATTTTGTCCGATGTATTGTAAAGAACGACTCTTTTTGAGTGCACTTGAAATCAAAAGAATCAGTAAAATGCCCGAGAACGCAAAGAACAGATAGAGGATGAGGTTGTGGTAGACACGGTCGGCGACATTACTCCAACCGTTTACATAGGAAAAACAGGTGATGACAGAAAACGGAAGGATTAGAAAATAATAACGCTTCTTTTCCAAGTTGTTCAGCCGATACAGGAGGTTCTTCAAAAGGTAACCGACCGAGAAAAACACAAAGCCCATGCAGGCACTGATGATTTTAAGCGGAAAATATTCATCGTGGCCGGCAATCGTGATGGCATCACTTGGAAAGGTGTTGCCGATAAGAGCAAAAATAAGCAGACACAGAATATTCAAAACAATTTTGTTGTGCTTATAGATATATTTGTCGAAAAAAAAGAAGTAGATACTCACAACAGACAAAGCGGACAAAAACCAAAGTTGTCCCACATGAAAACTTTCCGGTTGAAAACGATAAAGCTCGAACAGAATTTCAGCATTATCAAGCTTTTTCGGGAAGAAAGATGTGAATAGCGTCACAAGCGCACCGATTGCCAAGACCGCAAAGTACCAAACGATGTTTCTCTTGTTTTTTTTGAAAAAATAAGGAAAAAATTTTTCTCCTTCCGCACTGCGGGCAAAAATTCCGGACAGAAAGAAGAACAGCGGCATATGAAAGCTGAAGATAACAGAAGACAATCTTCCGCCACACGGATACAAATGTCCGAAGATGACAAGAAGGATTCCCAGACCTTTTGCTACATCAATGTATTCAAATCGCTTTTTATTTCCCATACAACAAACACCTCTTTTTTCATAATGACATGATAGTGACATCCTGTCAAATCAAACGAAAGCTTGACAAAAATTACGGAATCCATCAGGCCGAGCGAAAACAAACTGCCATGAAGAACAGCTCCTCACGGCAGTTTGTTTGACAAAATATCAATAGCGTTTTGCGAGCAATTCGCTGATTTTTTGCGCTTCGTCCTCGGTCAAGGTTACGCCCTTGCCCATTTTTTCGTGTTCGGGAGCCCATTCACGGATATCGAGCTTGGGTTCACGGCCGTTCCAGCTAATGAGGTTAAGCTCCTTCGTCCAGCCCTTGGCGGTTTCGGACAAAACACCGAGAGTTTCGACGATTTCGTAAGTAAATTCAGGCATGATGTACGCTCCTTTCTCTGAATAATCGGGATTATACGATTTCATACATATATTATAATAAAAATAAACAAAAAACAATAGGAAAGATAAAAAATTTATAATTTTTTAACATTTGTTTCGGCATATATGTGCCCGAAAGACATAGTGTCCAATATTTGAATTTTGATTTTGTATCTTTTGACGATTTTCCTCGGAATGCTTGCATTTATCTGCGGAAAAGGGTAAAATGATGGTATTTATAATGGGAAAGATTTTGCGTTTGAAATAGGGCGCACAAGGAGATATCAGGAAACTATGCAAAAAGTTCAGTTGACCGAAACGGTTTTGCGTGATGCCAATCAGTCCTTGGCGGCAACCCGTATGCCGTTGAGTGATTTCAAAGAAATCCTGCCGAAGCTCGACAAAGCCGGCTATTATTCGCTGGAATGTTGGGGCGGTGCAACCTTTGATTCCTGCCTTCGTTACTTGAACGAGGACCCGTGGGAGAGGTTGCGCACGATTCGTGCCGCCTGCCCGAACACCAAGCTGCAAATGCTCCTGCGTGGGCAGAATCTGCTTGGCTATAAGCATCAGCCCGACGATATTGTTCGCAAGTTTGTCCGCAAAAGTGTGGAAAACGGCATTGACATTGTCCGCATTTTCGATGCGCTCAACGATTTGCGCAACGTAGAGGTTGCTGTGGATGAAACGCTGAAAAGCGGTGCGATTGCTTCGGGCACGATTTGCTACACCGTCAGCCCGATTCACAATTTGGAAAACTATGTCAAAGTGGCGGAGCAGTTCGGTAAAATGGGTGTTCAGACGCTTTGCATCAAAGATATGGCGGGCATTCTTGCACCGCAGGAAGCGTATGATTTGGTAAAGGCAGTCAAATCGGCGGTGAAGCTGCCGCTGGTGGTTCACACCCACTCCACAACGGGTTTGGGTATGCTCACCTTGCAAAAGGCGGTGGAAGCCGGCGCCGATGTGATTGATACGGCGGTGTCCTGCTTCTCGGGCGGCACCTCCCAGCCTGCAACGGAAACCATGCTCTATGCGCTGAAAAATCAGGGCTTTGAGCTGAATGTCGATGCAAAGGCTGTGTCGGAAATCAATGCGTTTTTCAAGCCGATTCGTGACCGTTACCTTGCAAGCGGTGTGATTAACCCCGTGGTCATGGGCACGGAAACCGATGCGCTGAATTATCAAATTCCCGGCGGTATGCTGTCTAATTTGGTGGCGCAGCTCACTGCCCAAAATAAGCTCGACAAGCTCGATGAGGTGCTTGCCGAAACGCCCCGTGTCCGTGAGGATTTGGGCTATCCGCCCCTTGTTACGCCAATGAGCCAGATGGTCGGTGTTCAAGCCACCGCCAATGTGTTGGCAGGCGAACGCTACAAGAACATCTCCAAAGAAATCAAGAGCTATGTGGCAGGCGAATACGGCAAGGCACCGGGCAAGGTTAACGCTGACCTTCAAAAGAAAATCCTCGGCGATAACAAACCGTTTACGGGTCGCTTCGCCGACACCTTGGAACCCGGTTTTGAAAAGGCAAAGGCGGAAATCGGCGAATTGGCGCACAGCGAAGAGGATGTGCTGTCCTATGTCGCTTTCCCGGCGCAGGCGAGAGCGTTCTTTGAAAAGCGTGAGGAGCGCAGGAAGAACACCTTTGCTTACACCATCCGAAAGGTTGAGGAGTGACGACAATGTTAGTGGAAATGATTCAAAACGGCGAATTCGACTTCGTTCAGGCGTTGATTGTATCGGGTGTCGGTTTGCTGGTTGTTATGTTTGAGCTTGCCTTGCTTGCGTGCTTGGTGACACTGCTTTCCAAGGCGATTCGAGGCTTTGAAGGACTGGCAGGCAAAAAGAAAAAAGCCGAGCCGAGTGTGGCTCCTGCCAAAGCGCAGGGCACTCCTCTGCCGGGCAATGTGTCCGCAGGAAGCCTTGATTTAGATGGCTTGGATGAACCGACTGCCGCCGTAATTATGGCGTTGGTCAGCCACCAAACCGGCATTGATTTGAACCGCT
>DNXM01000245.1:0-203 GCA_003505905.1 Oscillospiraceae bacterium | reverse complement strand
GCTTGCGCTTCAAGTCCATTCGCTTGATTGACAAAGAAAGCAAGTAAGAGAGAGGAAAAAACCATGAAATATGTTGTTACTTTGAATGGAAAAAATTATGAGGTTGAGGTGGAAGAAACCGAAGCCGTTTTACTGTCCGTGAGCGATGCCGCTCCCGTGGCAGCGCCCGCTTCCGCCGCTCCTGCCGCCCCTGTTGCCGCGCC
>DNXM01000154.1 GCA_003505905.1 Oscillospiraceae bacterium | reverse complement strand
TATCGTATCGAACTTTGTGCTTCTTTTTCAGCCACAGAGAAACAGCCTTAAAAAAGAAAGAAAGAAATTCAAGGGTAAAAATGCGCCGGAAACCGCCTTTACGCAGTACACTTCGCTTGGGCAGAAGCTGATGTGCCCGTTCGCCGTAGTGAAGAAGCAAGGCTTCCGTGTTGACGGTTTTGCCGGAGCCGGGCAAACCGAAGAACTCAACAATCACGCCCAATCCCTCCGTTCAAAAATACTTTTTCATTATACTACAACCAAAATAGCATTTTCAACAAAAAAAACAAAAAACTGCCGCAGAAACTGCGACAGCTTCGAAAACGGGAATTAACCGAGCAAAATGACGCCTTGTGTGATAAGAAATTCGCCGAGAATATAGGTGAGCATCACCGTGAAATGGCGCTTGAAAACAAGGTGACGGTTTTTGTGAAAACGCACCAAAAACAAGGTGATGTCCGAAACAAAGAACAGCACGGCACCCGTGTAGGCAATGGCTGTTCCCAAGCAGGGGTTGGAAATCAATTGCATGAGGGCGAATAGATTCATCGTGGCATTTGCCGTTAAGTAGACGGTCATGCAGATTTTCATAACCATGTTCATGTGACTCCACAGTGCACGGAAATCCCAAACAATAAGCGCAAGGTAAAGCAATGCAACGGGAAATAAAATATGGGGTTTGATGCAGGTGAAATCGACATTTGCGCTGTATACGAAAATGAAGAAGAAATGGCAGGCGGTGAAGGCACTGCCGCCGAGGATGAAACACACCTTGCTTTTCGGAATCAGCAGCACATCACCCAGCCAGCTTGTAATTAACGCACCGAGCAAAATCCAAGAGGGCGTGCCGACGGAAAACAGGTAGTAACAGAGAATCAGCGGCAACAAAAACGGCTTGGTGCAGGGGCGCTTTTTTTCGTCATCCCGATAGCTGTCCATGAGATGAACAACGCTGAAAAAGACAAGCAGTGCGAAAAACAGATATTTCATGGCACACTCCGAATAATCAACATTTTTAACTAAAGTGTAGAAAAATCACGGGGTAATGTCAAGAAAATAATTGTAAATATTTGCTTAACAAGACAAGAAGCGCCGAGAGAGCTTCTCCCGACGCTTGGGTTTGCGTTCAAGCGGTTTCTTCCACTTCAAATTGGCTGTTGTAAAGGTTGGCATAAAATCCGCCGGCGGCGAGCAGTTCATCGTGGGTGCCTTGTTCCACAATGTCGCCGTTGTTCATGCAGAGAATCAAGTCGGCATTGCGGATGGTGGAAAGGCGATGGGCGATGATAAAGCTCGTGCGTCCCTTCATCAAATTGTCCATTGCCTTTTGAATGAGGATTTCCGTGCGAGTGTCAATGGAGCTGGTTGCCTCATCCAAAATCAAAATTTTCGGGTCCGCCAAAATGGCACGGGCAATGGTTAAAAGCTGTTTTTGCCCTTGTGAAATGTTGGTGGTTTCTTCGTTGATTTCCATGTGGTATCCGCCGGGCAAGGTGCGAATAAAACGGTCTGCCTGCGCCGTTTTGGCGGCTTGCTTTACTTCTTCGTCCGTTGCATCGAGCTTGCCGTAACGAATGTTGTCCGAAATGCTTCCGCTGAACAGCCAGGTATCCTGCAAAACCATGCCGAATTTGGTGCGCAAATCGTGCCGGTCAAAATCGGTCAGATTGTGTTCATCCACAAAAATGGCACCGTCCGTCAGCTCATGGAAGCGCATCAGCAGCTTCACCATGGTGGTCTTTCCCGCACCGGTCGGGCCGACGATGGCGATTTTCTGTCCGGGCTTCACATTGGCGGAAAAATCGTTGATGACAATTTTATCGGTGTTCTCATAGCGGAAATGAACATGGTCAAAGGTGATGGCGCCTGCAATATCCGTGTCCTCCGTTGAGCAAACGACATGGCTGTCCGTTTCCTCCTCTGTGTCGAGAAATTCAAAAATACGCTCCGCCGCTGCCGCCATGCGCTGAATTTGAGCGGACATATTGGCAACCTGCGAAATCGGCTGGTTGAACTGGCGCACATACTGAATGAATGCCTGAATGGAACCGATGGTCAGCCTGTTTTTTGCAGTTAGGATTGCACCGATGACGCAAACGGCAACATAGCCGAAATTGCCGATAAAGACCATGAGCGGATGCATTAAGCCCGAAAGGAATTCGGCTTTTCTCGCATTGGATGCCAAGGTGTTGTTCAATTCGTCAAACTGTTCGATGGATTTTTCTTCGCCGTTGAAGGCTTTCAAAATCAAGTGACCGCCGTACATTTCCTCAATGTGTCCATTGACCGCACCGAGATAGTTTTGCTGTTTTTTGAAATGCGGCTGTGAGATTTTGACAATTCGCTTGACCACGATGGCGGAAAGCGGAACGGTCAAAATGACCACAAGGGACATGATGGGGTTGATGCTCAGCATCATGACCAAAACACCGATGAGCGTGGTGGCGGAGCTGACCGCCTGCGTGATGCTCTGTGTCAGCGATTGCTCCAAGGTATCCACATCGTTTGTGATGCGGGAGAGCACATCGCCTTGGCTTTGCCCGTGGAAAAAGCCGAGCGGAATGCGGTTGATTTTTTCCATGATGGTGTTGCGAAGCGAAAACGAAATTTTCGTGGTAACACCCGACATGATGAAGGCTTGAATGTACTGGAAAGCGGCACTCGTCAGGTAGAGGACAAGCAAAATCAGCAGAATTTTGCCGATACGCTCAAAATCCATTCCGCCTGTGCCGTTGGCAATGTTTTTGACGCCTTCGAAAATGGTGTCGGTCGATTTGGCAAGAATTTTCGGACAGATGACCCCGAAAAACGCACTGACAGCGGAAAGGAAAAGAATCAAAATGAAAAGAACACGGTAGGGCGAGAGCAGGGAAAGGAGCTTTTTCAAAGTGCCTTTGAAATTTTTCGGCTTTTCCGTTGCCATCATGCCGCTGGGATTGTGCCGTCCGCCGCCGGGTCCGCCCATGCGCATCGGAGGTCGGTTGTTCGGTTGAGGCTGGTGGCTCATTTCAACTCCTCCTTTGTCAATTGAGATTGGGCGATTTCGAGATATTGCGGGCAGGCTTCAAGCAATTGTTCATGGGTACCCTTGCCCACGATTTTGCCGTCATCCAAAACAATAATCTGCTCGGCTCGCATAATGGTGCTCACACGTTGTGCGACAATCAAAACCGTCGCCTGTTCGGTATAACCCTTCAGCGCACGGCGCAGAGCAGCGTCGGTTTTTAAGTCGAGAGCGGAAAAGCTGTCATCGAAAATGTAAACAGGGGACTTCTTGACCAACGCACGGGCAATGGCAAGCCGCTGACGCTGACCGCCGCTGACGTTTGTACCACCCTGTGTAATTTCGGTTTCCGTCTTCTTATCCGATTCCAAAATGAAATTCGCTTGTGCAATGCGCAAGGCCTCGTCCATTTCTTCCTGTGTGGCTTCCTGCCGACCGAAGCGCAGATTTGATGCCACATCACCCGAAAACAGAATGCCTTTTTGCGGCACAAAGCCGATGCTGCGGCGGAGCTGTTCAATGGACAAATCCCGAATATCCACGCCGTCCAAGCGAATACTTCCCTGCGTGACATCGTAAAAACGGGGAATCAAATTGACAAGCGTCGATTTACCCGAGCCTGTTGCACCGATGAAAGCGGTCGTTTGACCGGGCAGAGCCGTAAAGGAAATATCGCTCAAAACATCGTCATCGGCGTTTTCATAGCGGAACGATACATTTTCAAAGCTCAACACACCCTTCGGTGCGTCAAGTGTTATTGGTTGCTCTTTGTTTGCAATGCTTGTGTCGGTGTTCAGCACCTCCTGAATGCGTCCCGCCGAAACGGCGGCACGAGGCAGGCTGATGAAGGTGACGGCAACAAACAGGAACGACATGATGACATGCATGGCGTACTGAATGTAGGCGAGCATATCACCAACCTCGAACTGCGCTTGGCTGATGGCCTTTGCGCCGAGCCACACAACGGCAACCGTCGTGAAGTTCATAATAATCGTCATGCCGGGCTGTGCAACGGAAACCATGCGCTGAACAAAGCGGTTGGTGAAGCGCAGTTCGTTGTTTGCGTTTTCAAAGCGCTTTTCCTCGTACTTTTCGTTGCCGAACGCACGAATGACCATCATGCCCGTTAAATTCTCACGGCTGACTAAATTCAGGCGGTCAATTAGCTTTTGAAGCTTTTTGATTTTCGGAATGACCAAGGAGAACACAACGGCGATTAGGACCGAAAGCACCAAAACGGCAACCAATAAAATCCAACTGATGGAGGAGCTTTTTTTCAGTGCCATAATCATACTGCCAAAGCCCATAATCGGCGCAAAGCAAATCATGCGCAGGCTCGTTGTGAACAGGTTTTGCAGCTGCTGAATGTCGTTTGTGGTGCGTGTTATCAGGGAAGCTGTTGAAAACTTGTCGAATTCATTGCTCGAAAAGCTCAACACACGGATAAACACATCGTGGCGCATCCGTTTTCCGATTTCGGCTGCCATTTTCGTCAGCACAAAGCTTACCGAAATAGCGGCGGTGACGCTGATTAACGCAACGCCGAGCATCTTGGCTCCCTCGAGCAGGATGAACGACATTTGATTCGGCTGATTGTTCATTTGAATAATGCCGACATCCACCAATTCGCTCATCAGGTTCGGCAGCCAAAGCTCCGTGAAAGCCTGCGTGAACAGCAACACGATTCCAAGCAGAACCATGGGTGTCAGCGGTTTCATGTACTTGAACAGAATTTTCAACTTTTTCCCTCCATGAATTCGAAATACAACAATTTTAGTCGAAGTGTTTGATGGATTTGTTAATAAATTGTTAAGAATGCGGTTTTTGAAGTGAAAAATGATTAAAAAACATATTTACAAGTGGTGAGCGGCGTGTTATATTAAAATGAAATAGATAGCAAATTACGGCAGGTGTTTCGCATGAAAGTGATTGATATTCTCAACAACGGAAAAGTGAATGTGTCTTGTGAGCTGTTTCCGCCCAAGCAGTTTTCGCAGCTCGTCGGCGCAAAGCAGATTGTGCGTGATGTGGCGGCGCTGAATCCTGCGTTTATCAGTGTTACCTACGGTGCAGGCGGCGGCACAAGTGAGCAT
>DNXM01000078.1:7028-7475 GCA_003505905.1 Oscillospiraceae bacterium | reverse complement strand
CGCCTTTTTTGTAACCTTCTTCGGGTTCGCTTGCCAAGGCGATATTGCCGCCCACGGCCACGCTGCCCAACACCATCATCAGGCAAAGGGTGATTGATAAAAGTTTTTTGAATGCTTTGTTCATTTGACTACCTCCTGCGTTTTAATCAGAGATATGGGCAAAACAAGCCCTATCATATTTAATTTATCATACTATATGGCGCTTGCATACATCTTATTTACTATATAACCATATATGATTTAGTATATATATCATATTTATATTTTGGGGAGATTGTTGATTATTGCAGCTATATATGCTATGATACATACAGTATTATTCCGGAGGATTCGCTATGACTACATTTCAGATTAAGATAGCTTTGGCCACAAAGAAACATAGTTCTATCTCAAATGCTGCTGCCGAACTGAATGTTTCTCAGCCCAATGCCAGCAACAGTTTAAAAC
>DNXM01000078.1:223-7000 GCA_003505905.1 Oscillospiraceae bacterium | reverse complement strand
GCTTGAAAAGGAAATCGGATTTGAAATATTCAGGCGTTCAAGAGCAGGAATTGTTGCAACCGAAAAAGGAAGGTATTTTCTTGAACGGGCAGAACGGATGATGAAGGAGCATGATGAAATCATGGGCATTCAGGACCGCGAGGAGGTTTTCCGTTTAAGACTTGGTACCCCGTATTATCTTGATGCCATTAGGCCCTTTCTTAAACTATGTGAAATGCACCGTGATGATACGGAAACGGATTTGAGATACAGAGACGTTTCTCTTAACGAGGGTATTGAAGAATTGGCCAAATTCAACCTTGATGTTGTTTTTATTGCCATTCTGAAATCCCAGATAGTCGGTGTTAGAAACGGATGCAAGCAGAACAACCTGACTATGATTCCCATCGGCGAGCTTCCTGCCGTTATCAATATGAGAAAAGATCACCCTGCCGCATTGGACGGAAGAGCGGAGAAAATATCGCAGGGCTGCGACCTTATGAAGGAATATCCGTATATTGTTGACCGCATTCTGAATGAGGATAACACCTCAACAAGCTACAACGATTCCGATTTTGTTCAATGCGGTTATAAGATTATGTCCGATGAAGTTGATATCAGGCGAAGATTGGCTGCCTGCACAAACGGATTCTTCTTCGGAATGCAACCATCCAAAGGAATCAACGAACAGTACGGCACCGTTTCTTTCCCTGTTCCGGGTGTTATGATGGAGATATCCTGCCTTGTTCGCAGTGACGATGTTGACAGGATGGAAATCAAAGAATACATACAATTACTGAAGGAAGAACTGAATATCAATGACAAAAAAGGGGCTGTCGCAAATTGAGAAAATCAATCTGCGGCAGTCCTTTTGAATGGTGAAGTGGGCAGGAAAAGAAAAAACCGACCCTGACGGTCGGAAAACAGGAACACTTAACTTGAATTGACACCGAGCAGTGAAAAGTGCTATAATTCAAACAACAAACAACTTGGAGGGACAACCTATGTTAACCCGTATTTTGAGCTTTTTTCTTGCCCTTTTCTCTTTTTTATCTCTTAATCCGATAACCGATTATGACTATTCCGACAAATTGGGAGATAAAAATTACAAAGGCTTCAAGGAATACTATGCCGATTATTTTGATATCGGAGCCGCTGTTGCAGGCTATCACTGCGTGCTTCCCGACACTTCCGCCTTCCTACTCAAGAACTTCTCAACCCTTACCGCAGAAAACTCGTTCAAGCAGGATACGCTCAACCCGGCAGATGGTAAGTGGAATTATGCCGATGCCGATATTATTGCAAACTTTTGTAAAACAAACGGAATCAAGCTCCGTGGTCATTGCCTTATTTGGGGCAATCTCGGAAGCTGGATGACCCGTGACAGCAGCGGAAATCTTGTCAGCAAAGAAGTTTTACTGCAAAGAATGCACAACTATATTTCAACTGTCGTGAACCGATACAAAAGTGTTGTGCGTGTGTGGGATGTTGTGAACGAGCCGTTCGGTTACGATATTCAAGGCGGCGCATTCAAGGCAAACGACTTTTATACCATCTGCGGTGAAGAGTACATTACAAAAGCATTCGAGTATGCTCACGAGGCTGACCCGACCGCCGTTCTCTGCCTGAATGAAACCACCGTGCTCAGTAATCAAACCAAACAAAACTATTTCCTGAAATATCTCGAAAAGTGGATTGATGCCGGGGTGCCCATTCACGCCGTCGGTCTTCAGAGCCATTGGAATTTGTTTGAAATCAATGTAACGCCGAGACGCCTGCAAAAGCTGATTGACAAGCTCGACAAAATCGGTGTTGACATTCAAATAACCGAATGTGATATGAACATTGATGCTTATAAGGATGATGTTTTTGATGAACTGCCGAAGTACATTGAGCTTCTCCAATCCAGAAAACTGAGCCAACTGTTTGAAGTTTTGCGTAAAAATGCAGACAAAATTTCGAGCGTAACATTTTGGGGTGTCAACGATGACCGCCCGCAAATAAACTCCGACGGTCAGGTGTGCTACCGTTGGGCGCTTCTGTTTGACCGCAACAGTATGCCGAAAAACGCATTCTACGCAGTTTGCGACTTTTCATAACCCATCGTAAAATAAGAAAACAGCGAATAAGCTTTTTGAAAATCATAAGCTTATTTGCTGTTTTTTGCTTTCTATCGGATTACATTTCAAATTCCGAAGTCACATATTCGTGCGTTTTTTCTCATCAGCTTTTTGCAGAAAAATAACAAGCACAAGCGTCAGTATCAGCAATACGCCATTGGCAAAATTCTTTACATCCTGTGAAATTCTCAACAGCGTAAATGCGTTTGTCACCATCTGCATTAAAATCACCGACAGGGTAACGCCGATGATATTTCCCCTTCCACCGTTCGGATGAACGCCGCCGAGCACCACAATAAGGATGGAAAGCAGCGTGTATGAGGTGCCGTTTGATGACTTTGCCGCATTCATATGTGATGTAATCAGGATGCCGGAAACGCCGCCCAAAATGCCGGAAATCATGTGGGTCAGAACCGAAATTTTCAATGTACTTAACCCGGAATATTCACTGACCACTCTGTTTGAGCCAAGATAGAATATTTCCTTACCGAGCTTTGATTGATGCAAAATTAAGGCAACAGCTGCGGTTACAACGACAAATATCGGAAGAACCCACGGAATCCATGTGCCGGGAATCGTGCCATTGGCAATTTCTTTGAACGAGGCACACATCCCAGTTACAGCCGTACCACCGGTAACCGCATAAACCAACCCGTTAAAAAGCTGAAGCGAGCAAAGTGTGACGAGCATTGCGGGAATCTTAAAATAACCGATGATGAGTCCATTGAAAATTCCGCAAAGCGCACCTACCGCTATCGCACAGGCACAGGCAGCCAAAAGCGCAAAAGCAAGCTTCCCATCGGATGCTGTGCTTTCGTTGGGAATCAAAGCAAGCATGACAAGAGCCGCCGTCATACCGCTGAGGTTCATGATACCCACAAGGGAAATATCAATTCCGCCGCCAATCATGCAAAGCATCATTCCGAACGATAAAATGCCGAATTCAGGGAACTGAAAAATCATACTTTTGGCATTCTTCGGCGTAAAATAGGTGTCGGGACTCAAGATTGCCATTGCAACGATAACCAAAAGCATCAAAATCAAAATGGTGAGAATTTGTCGAATCACACTGTTTTTTTGCTTCATTGTCGAATTAAGCATTCGTCCGTCCACCCCACTTTCCTTTTTTGAGCTTACCCCGCAATGCCGTCAAGAGGACACCGAACAGCAACACAACGCCAACGGCAAAGGTTTGCCACTTGGTGTCAACACCAAGCATATTAAGGTTGTTTTGAACAAGTGTAATCAAAATGGTTCCAAGCACTGCACCGCTGACGGTTCCGTCACCGCCCGTCAAAGAGCATCCGCCGACGACGCAAGCCGCAACAACCAGCATTTCGCGGCCCATCAAATCGGTTGTTCCGCAGCTTTGCATCAAGACAACATAAATAACGGCGGCGATGCCGGCAACCGTTCCGCTGAACGCATAGGCAAAAAACTGCAATCGTCTTACCGGAAAGCCTACCGTTCTGGCGGCATCCGGGTTGCCGCCCAAAGCGTACAATCCTCTGCCGAGCATCGTGTACTTTAACAAAACGGCAATTACAACCGAAAGAAGAACAGGAACGAGAACAAGACCGGTCAACGGATAAGAAAGCCCTGTAGCGGTGTCGGCATAAACCAAAAGGTTCATGTTGTAAATCTTGCTCAACGCCGTTGGCATTTTGCTGAATGTTTTAACACCGAAAAGGAAAGCAAGACCGCCTGACGCAATAGCACTTGTGGCAAGCGTTGCAATCAAAGACGGAATCTTGATGCAAGAAACCAAAAAGCCGTTGAACAACCCAAAGCACAGACCGCATAAAACAGCTATGACGACAAACAGAAAGCCGCTGTCGGCTGTTATGCCGTTATTGAACAGATACATGGGAACATACATGGAAACACAGGCAATTGCAGGAAACGACACATCAATTCCGCCCGCAATCATGATAAGCATTTCGCACAAAGCAAAACAAAGCGTTACAATGCTTCCGCGCGCAAGATTCACAAGCGTCGGAACCCCTAAAAAAGCCGATTCACGGATGGCAACGACAACCGAAAAAGCCAAGATGATATAGACGATAATCATGTTGTTCGAAAGGAGAAAATGCTTAAACTTTTTCATACAATCTCCTCCTCGCCGCCGAGCATCAGCAACTCAATTTGTTTTTTACTCATTGAGTTATCGGTTTCTTTTACAATTATGCCGTTTCGGACAATCAATATTTTGTTGCAGTTTTCCGTCAGTTCGGCAAGGTCATCCGTGACAAGAACGATTCCCATGCCGTTTTCCGCCAATCGGTGCAAAATCGAATGAATCTCCGCTTTTGCGCCGACATCCATACCGACGCTCGGACCGATAAGCAGCAACAGCTTCGGATTGGTGTTGAGCCACTTGGAAAGGACAACCTTTTGCGCATTACCGCCCGAAAGAGATTTCACCAAAGCGGAAGAGGAAGAAGTCTTAATCCCAAGCGATTTTATGTATTCAAGGGTATCCCGAACCATTTTCTTCTTTCTTAATCCGAATGCAAAACGATATTTTTTTAATGATGAAGCGGTAACATTTTCCATAACGGGAAGCTCCGAAAAAAGCCCTTGCGAAAGCCGATCCTCGGGAACAAAACCGATTTCGTTTTTCACGGCATCTTTAATACTCTTCAGTTTGATTTCTTTGCCGTTGAGAATAATTCGTCCGCTTTCGGCAGGTGTGATGCCGAATAATGCTTCAACAATTTCATTTCTTCCCGAACCTAAAAGCCCGGTAATGCCCAAAACATCGCCTTTGTTGAGTTGGAATGAGATATTCTCATAATTCCCGTTTGAGGAAATGTTTTCCACCGTCAAAATATTCTCATCAGACGGCGCCGGTCGATATCGTTCCGTTGCGAAATCGTGTCCGGTAAGGTCAATTTGAAATCTGCGGTGGTCGTATTCGTCTACGGTGCCCGTTGACACAACCTCTCCGTTTCGGATAACGGTCAAACGATCTGAAATTTCCTTAATCTCATCGAATTTGTGGTCAATCAGTAAAACCGCCATGCCGGTATCTCGAAGCTTCGTGACAATCTGCCAAAGCTTTTCAACCTCTCTTGCCGTCAATGCCGTTGTCGGTTCATCAAGAATGAGAAGCTTCGGCTCGTTAATCAACGCTCGGCAAAGTGCCACCATTTGCTTGAACGAAACGCCGAGGTCGCCGAGCCGTGCATCCACATCAATTTCCACACCGATTTTAGCCAGGGATTCACGGGCAAGCTTTCGCATCTCCTGATAATTCACAATTTTGCATTTGTTTTTAATAGCACGGTTCATTGCGATGTTTTCCGCCACCGAAAGATTCGAAAAAACAGCAAAATCCTGATATATGACCTGAATTCCCTTATCAATTGCATCAAGAGGCTTCATATGCGTCATTTTTTCGCCGTCGATGTATACTTCGCCACCCGACGGTTCGTGGACACCGGAAATGATTTTTATCAGCGTCGATTTTCCCGAGCCGTTTCCGCCTGCGAGGCAGTGAATTTCACCGCACTTCAGGTCAAGGTTTATGCCGTTCAGGACGTATTCATTCCCGGAATAAGCTTTTTTTACATCTACAATTTTTACAAATGATTCGTTCATTTCTTCCTCAATAAAGCAAATGCCGATACAATCTTGCACGGCATTTGTAAAACCATATATTAAAAGTTATATTCGACGATATTATCCTTTGTAACATCAATACGGGCGTTGCCGTACAGAACATTGCCTTGAACTGTGAATTTTTCGTAGCCTTCCACATCCGTTGTGTAGCCGTCGGTGCTGAAGGCATCACGATTGTCCAAAACCTTTTCCGCAAGGTTGAACATCACTTTTGCTGTCAAAGCGGGATCCCAAAGCGAGATGGTGGTGATAGTTCCGCTCTCAATGTATTCACCGCAAACGGAAGGCAGAGATGTACCGACAATGGTTACCTTTCCGCTGAGCCCCAATTCTTCCACGGCGCGGGCAATTCCGGAAACATCCGTTGAAGAAGAACCCTCGATTGCAACAATCTCAGGATGCGCCTGCAACAATTCCTTGGTTTGGTTGTATGCGGAAGTCGTATCGTCGTTCGTTTCGTATCTGCCCAACTTTTTTAAATTGGAATTTTCCGCAATATACTTATCTGCATTATCGCACCATATGTTGTGCGTCACGGAATTCAAGCTGCCGACAAACTGAATGTAAGCTCCTTCTCCGCCGGACTTTTCAACAAGAATCTCACCGTAATGAGTTCCGAGAGCTTCCGATTGGAACGCTTCAACATCGTAATCGAAATACGCCGGGTCAAGCGAATCCGCCTCATGCGTAATAACCACAATGCCGTCCTGCTTCGCTTTTTCGAGGAGCGGTGCAATGGATTCCGTGTCATAGGGAACAACACAGATGGCATCCCAATCCTCTGCAAGCAACTGTTCCAAATAAGTAACCTGACCGGCGGTGTCGGTTGAACCGCCATAGAAATAATCCGTTCCGTTTTCCTTGTTGTAATCGCTCACGGCGTCTTCCATGCGCTCAAACCAAGGAACGGAGGTTAGCTTCGGAACAAAAGCAATTTTGTAACCGTCTTTTTCGGCTTCTCCACCCGAACAGGATGTCAAACAAAGGGCACAAATCAATGCGGACAAAATCAGTGAAAGTATTTTTTTCATATTCGCTCTCTTTTCTGCAGGTC
>DNXM01000078.1:0-170 GCA_003505905.1 Oscillospiraceae bacterium | reverse complement strand
TGCGTAGTAACACACTGCTCGGTTATTATACTACAAACCGAATTAAAATGTAAGAGAATTTTCAAAAAATTTTAACGGGAACAAATATCCGAACCCGTGGCATTACGGCAAAAAAATAACCCCTCAAGCTTATTCGCTCAAGGGGTTTGGCGGAGAGTAAGAGATTCGAA
>DNXM01000124.1:8921-12880 GCA_003505905.1 Oscillospiraceae bacterium | reverse complement strand
GGTTATGTCCGTTGACCCCGACTGCTCCCCCGAAATCACCGCTATGCTCGGTGTTTCCATTGCCATCTCCATTTCCGAAATTCCGTGGGACGGTCCGATTGCAGGCTGTGTTGTCGGCCTTGTTGACGGCAAGTATGTCATCAACCCGACCGCAGAAGAAAAAGAAAAATCCGAAATGTATGTTACCGTTGCTTCCACGGCGGATTTGGTTGCCATGATTGAAGCAGCCGCCAACGAAGTGAGCAACGACGATATGTACGACGGCATCATGTTCGCTCACGAAGAGAACAAAAAGCTGGTCGAATTCATCAACAACATCAAGGCCGAATGCGGCAAGACCAAGATTGAATTCCCGTCCAACGACCCGTCCCCCGAAATGTATGAGGACATCAAGAGCTTCGCCATTGAGGACATTCGTGCCGCACTTGACACCGATGACAAGCGCATCCGTGACGAAAGACTCAAGCCCATCTACGAAGCCGTTCACGCCAAGTATGATGAGATTTACGCCGAAGACATCGCCAAGATTGACGATTGCCTTTACAAAACGCAGAAATATGTCGTTCGCCGCTGGCTGCTTGACGACAACAAGCGTGTCGACGGCCGTGGCATCAACGAAGTCCGTCCGCTCGCCGCTGAGGTTGATTTGCTTGACCGTGTTCACGGTTCTGGTATGTTCACCAGAGGTCAGACCCAGGTTTTGACCGTTACCACCCTCGGCTCCATGAACGACGCTCAGCTTCTTGACGGCATCGACAACGAAGAGAGCAAGCGTTATATGCACCACTACAACTTCCCGTCCTACTCCGTCGGTGAAACCAGACCGTCCAGAGGCCCCGGTCGCCGTGAAATCGGTCACGGTGCTCTTGCCGAAAAGGCTTTGCTTCCCGTCATTCCGTCCGTTGAGGAATTCCCCTATGCAATCCGTTTGGTGTCCGAGGTTCTTTCCTCCAACGGTTCCACTTCCCAGGCTTCCATTTGCGGTTCCACCCTGTCCCTCATGGCGGCAGGCGTTCCGATTAAAGCTCCCGTTGCCGGCATCTCCTGCGGTCTTGTGACCGAGGGTGACCGTTTCATGACTATGGTCGATATTCAGGGTCTTGAAGACTTCTTCGGCGACATGGACTTCAAGGTCGGCGGCACCAAAAAGGGTATCACCGCTATCCAAATGGACTTGAAGGTTCACGGTCTTACTCCCGCTATCATCCGTGAGGCTCTTGACAAGACATACAAGGCAAGATGCGAGATTCTTGATGAGGTTATGCTTCCCTGCATTGCAGAACCCCGCAAGCAGCTGAGCAAATATGCGCCCAAGATGGTTACCACCAAGGTTCCCGTTGAAAAAATCAGCGAAGTTATCGGCAAGCAGGGCAAGGTCATTCAGAAGATTTGCGCCGAATGCAACTGTAAGGTCGATGTTGAGGAAGATGGCTCCGTCTTTATCTGCGCCATTGACCAAGAGGATGCCGAGCGTGCCTTGCTCATGGTCAACACTATTGCCAACGACCCCGAGCCCGGCACATTCTACAACGGCGTTGTTACCCGCATCATGGACTTCGGCGCATTTGTTGAAATTGCTCCCGGTAAAGAGGGCTTGGTTCACATCAGCCGTTTGGATATTCGCCGCACCGAAAAGGTTGAAGATGTTGTCGCTGTCGGTGACGAAGTCATCGTCAAGGTGCTTGAAATCGACGAGCAAGGTCGCTTGAACCTTTCCAGAAGAGATGCGCTCATCGAGATTGAGGGTAAGGTGCCCGAAAACACCATCCCCGACACACCTCGCCGTCCCGCTCCCCGCAAGGACTTTAACCGCGGCGGACGCAGAGATAACCGTGACCGCAGAAATCACGACTGAGTTTTCGAATTGAATTTCAAAAAGGCAAGTGCTGAAAATGCACCTGCCTTTTTCTTTTGCAGCTTGACAATTCCGGCTTCTTTCCGTTATACTGAATCCAAACAGAAAGGGATGAAATTATGTCCAAAACAAAACAAAACGGAAACATCGAACTGCTGCGGTTTTGCTTTTGTATCTTGATTGTTCTGCTTCATTTCAACAGCAGTATCTTTAACGGAGAGCTCTTTACGGCAAGCTATTTGGGCGTCGAGTTCTTTTTTATGGTCACAGGCGTTTTTCTTGGAAGAAAACTGAAAAAAGAAAATGAACTCCACCGTGCGGAATCCTTCGACATCGCCGCCAAGGAAGGCTTGGGCTATGTGTGGAAAAAGATTTGCGGCCTCTATCCCTACTTCTTTGTTGCAACGCTCATCGGTTTGGCTGTGCGCATCCAGATAGACAAGTCCACACCCAAACATCTTTTGACAGTAACCGGTGACCTCGGCTTTTTGCAGTTGTTCGGTTTTTCTTGTTTTTCAACAACCGGAACACTATGGTACCTGTGCGCCATGTTCTTCACGTTGCTGATGATTTATCCGTTTGTACGCAAGCATTACAATGCATATGTCTATTCCTTCGCCATTCTGTTTCCGCCGATTCTGCTCGGCATTTTCACACGAACACACGGGCATCTCAATCTAATAACCGAAAATTTCTTCGGTGTTTTTAACACCGGTCTGCTGCGTGGCATTGCCATAATCAGCATCGGTCTTGTCGTAAACGAGCTTTGCGATAAGGTCAAAGAAATCCCGACCAATCGAGCCAATCGAGTGCTTTGCACAATCGGTGAGTTAATTGTTTATCCGCTTGTTTTTATATATCTCATCTTTGTCAAGCGCTGTGCCAGTGACTATGTTGTNNTGTTGTCGTTGTATTGATGGCGTTTGGCCTAATTCTTACCTTGAGCGAAAAAAGTTTCCTGTATGGAAAACTTGACAACAAATTCTTTATGTTTTTAGGCAAATCCAGCATGATTATCTTCATGTGCCACTTCTTTTGGGTCAACAACATTTCGTGCTTTTCAAAGCATTTGCCGTCCTCTATCCCGCAAAGCAAAGCGACCGACATCATTCTCGGCTTTGTGCTCACCTTTGTTACAAGTGTAATTGTCTATTTCGGCGGCAAGCTGCTTCGCTTCCTGTTCCGCAAAGTCAAAAATTACATCACGGCCGAACCGAAAACAATCGAACAAGCCTGACAATAAACGCCAAACAGCCCGAGTGGATATTCTCCGCTCGGGCTGTTGCGTTTTAATATGATTCAGTCGTTGAAGCTGCGATAACCGACAGTCTTGTTGAGCAAATTGTTGATAGCCTTGAGCACCTTGCCCAGTCGCACCCTTGATGCATCCTCTTCCTCGGGCGGCTCACGCAAGCCCATATCGCAAAGCACGGCGTAATAATTGTCACGCACTTTTTCGTATTCGCCCTGCTTCACAACGGTGTTGTCCAATTCGGCAAGTGCCTTTGCCCTTGCATCGTCATAGCGGTTGAGCAGCTCGGCAGAATAAGCGGAGCGAACGATTTTTCCGTCGTATTCCGCAATCTCTTTTTCCAGCTTTTCGCCCACACGCCCAACATTAAACTGCGGATAATTCGGGTCGGAGTAAACCGATGTGATGCGGTGGTCGTACATCAAAGCCGTTGCCAGCTTCATGATAACATCGTTGTGACCCGTGCTTTCATGGTCTTGATTGTAAAAGAAAAATGTCTGATCGGGTAGCAAAGCGGTTGAACCGTCCACCTCACGGTCGGGCGAAATGTGGTTGTGGTGTGACGGGTCGGAGCAGTTGTTCGTGCCAAGTTTGTTGACAAATTTCTGCTGATAATTACTCGGCAATGTCTGTCCCTTCGGCACGGAATAAACACCCATGCCCGTGGATTCGATTTGAATGATGCCGTCTGCATTCACCTTATCAAAGCTGTCCACAAAGCAGTAAAGCGGATAGCTGTAATCCACCACATCGAACACGCCGACGCCTGCTTTGACCATTTTTTCAATGTTCGCATTGGAGTGAAGCTGTGCCTGATAATAGATGTAGGTCTGACCCTTAACCTGCTTGAAA
>DNXM01000124.1:1619-8875 GCA_003505905.1 Oscillospiraceae bacterium | reverse complement strand
AAGCCACATATTTCGACAAGTAATGTAGTCCTCGCTCGGCACCAGTGCCCACATATTCGTGCAATTGGAGAACACGCCTGCCATCATACCGCTGATGACCTTATCCAAAAAGGTGTTCAACACGGTGTTGGGAATCAAACGAAGCACAATGTTAATCAAGTTGCCCGTCACTTCATCCTCGCAAAGCATGGGCATCATTTGTTCGTACAGCATTTTGCCGGAACGGCTCAGGTTATTCTTGTAAACATCGCCGACAATGTTCGAGCCGTTGAGAGCCGGAATAATGTAAATCACACGGTCCAAACTGCTGATGATGTCGGGGTGATATTCCACCAAACCGTTGGCAATCGTGCCGCCCAAGCTGATGGGCACGAGGTTGACTTTGTCGTGACCCGTTTCTTTTTTAACCTGCTTGATAAACTCGTACAATTCATCGCAAATGTCGATGTTGTTACCGAAGGAATTGTATGCAAAATAATACAAATGGTCTTCGCCGACCTGCTCGGCATAGTCCTGAATCGGCACGCAGTCAAAAATGAAATCACGCTCTTCTTGGTTACAGCGAGCCACGCTGTAGGGGTATTTGACGGTTTTTACATTGTAGACGGGCTTGCCGTTGTCATCGTAGCGGTTCCACTTGAACAGCTCGGCAACAACCTTTTCCGCCGTGTCGGTGAAGCCCAAATCCCGTTGGCAAATGAGCATACGGAGCAGCGGAAACAGCAATGTTTTAATCGCATAATCGGTATCGAAATACAGCGGCCAGCCCGTAATTTCTTCGCCATCATCGTTTTTCAGGGGATTGCCCTGCTCATCGCAGACAAAGGTTCTCGATTGACCCAAGCCGTGCACAATGATGGACGGCGTGTGTCCGCATTCGCCCTTGCAATCGGTGTAACAGCCGTTTTCATCGGGCGTTGTGTTGTAGGTTTTTCCGCTTGCAAACGCCGCCAAGCCGGACGGCAGAGCCACGCAAAGGCAAAGCAAAAGCGCAAGCAGTCTTTTTCCCTGTTTTTTCATTTGATTTATCCTCTTTTCGTTGAAAATTCAGCGTTTTTCATCAATGATTGTGAACTGCGGATAAGCCGGATTGGTGAAAACATCCTTGTATTTCTCGTCCGCCAACAGCCATTCCGCCGTATCCAATACAGGCTTGCAACGCTGAACATAGTCATGTGACTGCCCCCGGAAAAACCAAGTCGTGTCGGGCGCAAGCCCTGTGGTAGCATCCACCGTGCCGTCGGGCGAAGCGTGGGAACGGCCGCAGGCGCACACACCGAACGCAGGGAGCTTTTTGCCCAACGGTGCAAAGGTTGCGCCCATGGAAGCGGAAGCCGAATGAACAATGTGGTCGGAGTCGATTTTATCGCTCTTACAAAATTCAAAAATGCGCAGACCGTGACAGCAAATCGAATCGAATACAACGCCTTTTTTCTGCTCCTTCTTAACGGTTTTGGCAAAATCACGGCGGTAGCGGTAGGCTTCGTCCGCCTGTTCGAGCAGTTTTTCGTGCGCCTTGTCGCCGATGTAGCGGCGGCTGAGCGCCATGTATTCCTCATGCGGAACCGCACCCCACATCGTAACGCAGTTTTTCACCAAGCCGTCAATCACCACATGAAGCACCGCCTTGAGAGTGTTAAGAGCCGTGCGCTTGGAAAACGGTTTGAGGCACTTGTCAATCATTTCACAGTCGTGCGAGCTGAACAAAAACGACACAACATCCCGATAATTGTCGTAATCCAACCGGTCGTCAATCATATCCGCCAACGCCTGCGTACCGTTAAAGGCAGGAACAATCGCCACAACACGGTTGATGTCGTTGTCATCGCCGTATTTGCCCAAATACGCCGCCGCAATCGTGCCGCCCAAGCTAATCGGGCAGATATTGACTTTGTCGTGACCCGTTTTTTCCTTCACCACTTGAATGTAGGCACGCAAATCGTCTGCGATTTTCATGGTTTCGCCAAAGGAATTGTAGGCAAAAAACCACAGGTGGTCTGCACCGATTTTGTCCTCCAGCGTCGGCACGGGCACCATGCGGTAAATATAGCTTCGCTCTTCCTCACTGCAATCCGCCAGTGACCCCGGATAGGTCAACGGGCGCACATCGTGCTTGGGCGTGCCGTCGGGCTTGCAGAACAAAACATCCAGCTGTTTTGCCACGGCATCCGCCAGCTTTTTCGGCAAGCCGGCATCCTGCCGGGTAACCGCCGCCGCCAAAGCGTTGGGCACAATCGCCTTGACCACCGCCTTGGTATCAAACCCNNNNTACGGCCAAACCACACGCTCGGGTTCACCCTTTGCGTTGAACAAAGCGGTTTTGGATTGACCGATGCCCGGCACAATCACGCAGGGCACATGAGAGCAATTGCATTTTTTCGACATAAGGTCATACACCTCTCCATTGTAATCCCTGTTATCATATCACAATCCCTTTCACCGTTCAATTAGCGTATTGGTAAAAAACAATTGCGAATAATTGGTTATAATAACAGTATTCTTTTCTTTGTTGTAAAGAACAGTTGACTATCCCCTTTGGTTTTGGTACAATGCAAAGTGGTGATTCTTATCAAATTATCGGTTGCATCGGCAGCCGTTCGGAGGCTTCTTTATGACAAAAGCAGGCATTATGAAAGTGTTCATTTCCTTGGTTCGGAAAGGGAAAGGCTCCGTTCCGCTGGCGGCTTTGACCGCACTGGTGTTGCTGCTTTCGTCGATTTTTGAGCTTGCCACCGTCGGCACCCGACCTGCCGAGCTGAACAAAACCATTTTGGTCAACGACCAAGCGTGGGAAGCCTCGCAGGACATCACGACGGACGGCGAAGATTTTTATTTCAGCTGTAAATACGGCTTGATAAAAACAAAATCCGACTTTGAAACCGTAACCGTCCGAAACGCCGATGCCATTCCGAGTGCGTTTCAGTCCCTCGGTGTCAGACACATCGGCGGCATCAGCTACTACGACGGCAAGCTGTACTGCGCCGCCGAGGACAGCAAGGTGTTCGAGCACCCATATGTGCTCGTATTCGATGCGAAAACGCTTGCTTACACCGGTGAATATTACGAAATGGACGCTTCCCGGCACACCAAGGGCTTACCGTGGATTGCCATTGACCCCGACAGCGGGATTCTCTATTGCTCCTCCCGTGACCGTTCGGTGGAATTGATGCGGTACGACTTGAAGAACAGGTGCTATTTGCCGAGCGTACCGTTGGTCAACAGCGACCCCGCATTCAATCTGCACAAAATTCAAGGTGCCGAAATTTTCAAGGGCACGCTTTACACCGCCGCCAATAACGACGGGCAGTCCGTTGCAAAGGTTGATTTGGCAAGCGGACAAGCCGAAATTCTCTTTAACCGCAACCTTTTCCCCGGCAGCGAGGGCGAAGGCTTAACCGTATCCGTCACAGGCAAAGGGCTTGTCCTGCACTGCCTTGATATGAGTCCCATCTTCCTCAGCGCATATGTGCGTGATTACGAGGTAAAATAACGCCATCCCTTTTGCACAATTTTCACAGGAGATAACCATATGTTAGAACTCAAAAACCTTTCCTTTTCCGTGGACGGTGCCGACCGTGACACGGAAATTATCCGTAATGTGTCCCTCACCGTTCAAGACGGCGAATTTTTGGTCGTCACGGGCCCGAACGGCGGCGGCAAATCCACCCTTGCCCGCTTGATTATGGGCATTGAAAAGCCGACCTCGGGTCAAATTCTGCTGGACGGCAGGGACATCACCGATTTGAGCGTGACCGAGCGTGCCCGCTTGGGGGTCGGTTACGCCTTTCAGCAGCCGCCTCGCTTCAAGGGCATGACCGTCCGCCGTTTGCTCAGCCTGGCACACGGCAGTGCTCTGCCCGAGGACGAGTGCTGTGCCTATTTGACGAATGTCGGACTTTGCTCCAAAGAATACTTGAACCGTGAAGTGGACAATTCCCTTTCGGGCGGCGAGGTTAAGCGCATTGAAATCGCAACCCTCATGGCACGGGATTTGGAGGTTGCCATTTTTGACGAGCCGGAAGCCGGCATCGACCTGTGGAGCTTCTCTGTTTTGGTCGAAACCTTCAAGAACATGAGCAAGCGCAAGCACAAAAGCGTGGTCATCATTTCGCACCAGGAACGCATCATGCAATTAGCCGACAATTTGGCAGTCATTGCCGACGGCACGATTGCCGACTTCGGCAAAAAAGACGAAATTTTCCCCCGTTTGATGAATGATTTGAACAACAACTGCGGTTTTCGGGGAGGAAAAGAATAATGCTGGAACAATTTGAAAAAGACCTGCTCAACTCCATTGCAGGCATCACCGATTTGCCGAGCGTGGGTGCCTTCAACATCCGCCGCAACGGTGAGAGCGCAGGCAGAAGCTCAACCGAACACATCACCATTGAACCGAAAAAAGACAAACCCGGCATTGACATCAAGGTCATGCCGTTCACCAAGCACGAAGCCGTACACATTCCCGTCATCGTCACCGAAAGCGGCATGAACGATGTTGTCTACAACGATTTCTATATCGGTGAAGGAGCCGAGGTGAACATTGTTGCCGGCTGCGGAATCCACAACGACGGCGACTGCGACAGCCGCCATGACGGCATTCATCGCTTCCACATCGGCAAAAACGCCAAGGTGACCTATGTCGAAAAGCACTACGGCGAGGGCAACGGAAACGGTGCAAGAATCCTGAACCCCGTAACGGAGGTTTACATGGATGAGGGTGCCGAATGCGAAATGGAAATGGTGCAGATTAAGGGCGTCGATTCCACCGTGCGCAACACCGTTGCCAGCTTGGATAAAGACGCAAAGCTGCTCATCACCGAACGGCTGATGACCCACGGTGCGCAAACCGCCCGTTCCGATGTTGTTATCAACCTCAACGGCGAGGATGCCTCCGCTCAAATCATTTCCCGTTCGGTCGCAAAAGACACCTCCGAGCAAATTTTCTATCCCCGTGCAGTGGGCAACAACCGCTGCCGTGCGCACGTGCAGTGCGATTCCATTATTATGGACAGCTCCAAAATCCGTTCCATCCCCGAAATTTCCGCCAACCACTGCGATGCGCAAATCGTGCACGAAGCCGCCATCGGACGCATTAACAACGACCAGCTCACCAAGCTTTGCACCTTGGGCATGACCCCCGAGGAAGCGGAGCAGGTGATTATTGAGGGCTTCCTCAATTAAGAGAAAGGAACAACGCTATGGAAAAGCAAAAAAAGTATTTTTGTGCGCCGAACGGCGAGTTCAGCGCGGCACGCACCATTCTCACGGGCTTCGGCTTCATGGCAGCGTCAATTGCCTGGGCGATTTACGACCCGTACATAACCAAAATTCTCAACCGCCTGCTCACCGATTCCGCCACCGTTACGGCATGGAGCAACAAGCTCAACGCCATGTTCCCCGTTTTGGCGGAATTCGCCAAGACGCAGGGCGAGGATGTCACCACCGCCGCCGGCGGAATCACGCTTGTGCCGTTATTCATCGGCATTATCATGACCTTTGACAACATCTTCGGCGTTATCTTTCAGCCGACCTTCGGCAAGCTGTCCGACCGCTGTCATTCCAAGCTCGGCAAACGCCGTCCGTTCATCCTGTTCGGTGCGCCGATTTCCGCCGTGCTGTTTGCCGCCATTCCCTTTGTGGCACTCACCGGCTCGCTTGCCGCCACCATGACGCTGATTATTGCTTTTGTTTTTGTCATGTCGCTGTGGCGTGCGCCCGTCGTCGCCCTCATGCCCGATTTGACTCCGCCCGAAATGCGCAGCCGAGGCAATGCCATTATCAACCTGATGGGCGGTGTCGGTGGCTTTATCGGCATGGTTGCCGGTACGATTGTCACCGCCGTTATGGTGCTTATTCTCGGTCAGGGCAACTTCACCGAGGAGCAAACCTTCCCCTATGTTTTCATCACAGGCTCCGTAGTCATGATTATCGGTATGCTTGTTCTTCGCATCCGTGTTCAGGAAGAGGACAGCCGATTGATTGTGCAGGGTGAAACAAACAAAGCGCAGGATGCCGCCGCAAAACGCAAGGCGGAAAAGGAAGCGGAAAAAGCCGAAAAGGCCGCCCGCAAGGCAGAAAAGCTGCCCAAGGGCAAGCGCAGAAGCCTGACCGCCATGCTGGCAGGCTTGTTCTTCCTATCCTGCGGCACCAGTGCCATCACCACCTTCTTTGCCCTGTTCGCCGCAGAGGTGCTCGGCAAAGAAACCAAAGACGCAACCATTATGATGGCTGTTTTTGCCGTCTTTTCCGCTGTCGCCGCTTTGCCTGCCGGCAAGCTCGGTGTTAAAATCGGGCGCAAAAAAACCATTTTGCTCGGCTTGGGCGTGTTCATGGTGGTGTTCCTGCTCTATGTCGCCACCCACAGCCTTACCCTCATTTGGGTTGCCTTGATTTTCGGCGGTGCCGCCAATATGTTTATCACCGTCAACACGCTTCCGCTGGTTTTGGAAATCGGCGGTGCAGATAAAGTCGGCACTTTCACCGGCTACTACTACACAGCCACCTTCTCCGCTCAAATCGCATCCCCCATTCTCTACGGCATGGTTCGTATGTTCTCCGCCAGCTATATGTCGCTGTTCTACTATTCCCCTGTTGCGTTCCTGCTTGCCATTCTTTGCATTTTCTGTGTTAAGCACGGCGAAGCCGACACAAGCTGGGTCGAGGCCGCCGCCGAAAAAGCAAGAGAAGAAAACGAGGATTGATTTCCATGAAGGAAATAACGATGCCCGGCTTTAACGGACTGCCGATTCACGGTTATCTTTGGGACGAGGTCGAAAACCCCAAGGCCGTTGCGCAGATTTCGCACGGAATGTGCGAGCACGCCGGTCGTTATGACGAAATGGCAAGGCAGCTCAATGCCGCCGGCTACATCGTTTTTGCCGATGACCACCGTGCCCACGGCAAAACCGAAACCGATGAAAACCGAGGTCGTCACAAGGGTGATATTTTTGACCGTACCCTGCGTGATTTGGTTTGCTTCAACCACATACTTTCCCTGCGCTATCAACTGCCCACCGTTTTTGTCGGCCACAGCTACGGCTCGTTTTTGGGTCAGGCTTTTTTAGAGAGCGAAACCGAAGCCTGCGCCGTTGCATTAACGGGTACCGCCTGCATGAACGGCAAGCAGGCAGGTTTGGGTCTGCTTTGGCCGCTTGAGCTGGTTGCGAAGGATTGGCGACCGTCCTTTGTCAACAAGGCGAGCAATCTGCTCTTCAGCGTCAAATACAAAGGCGACAAGGGTCCGGCGCAATGGGTCA
>DNXM01000124.1:1401-1605 GCA_003505905.1 Oscillospiraceae bacterium | reverse complement strand
ATGAGCGACTTGGAGCGCCGTCGGGAATACCAAGACGACCCGTTGACTGACATTGCCGTGAGCATCCATTTTGATTGGTCGATGCTCAAATCGTTCGGTCGGCTCTACACAAACAAAAACCTTGAAAAAATCAAAAAAGATATGCCCGTCGCCATTTTTTCGGGCGAAGATGACCCCATCGGCGGACGCAAATCCTCCGACGCC
>DNXM01000124.1:1218-1385 GCA_003505905.1 Oscillospiraceae bacterium | reverse complement strand
GCCATCAAACTCGCCCGTGTTTACGAAAGCCACGGCTTGGAAGATGTCAGCCTTCACATTTATCCGAAGGCACGGCATGAATTGTTCAACGAATACTGCCGTGAGGACTTCTACCGTGACTTAATTGCATTTTTTGACAAAGCTCTTGAAAGGTGTGACAAACCCCC
>DNXM01000124.1:0-1154 GCA_003505905.1 Oscillospiraceae bacterium | reverse complement strand
TCCCATGTCCGACAAGCCACAGCTGACCAAAAAACAAACCGTCATACAAGTGGTGAAGTTTGTTGCGTTTTCCGCCGGAGCCGGCATCATTCAATTTCTCACCTTCACCCTGCTCAGCGAAGTGTTTCACTTCAAATATTGGTATGCCTATTTACCGGCACTGGTGCTGTCCGTGCTGTATAACTTCACGGTCAACCGCCGTTTTACCTTCAAATCCGCCACCAATGTGCCCATCGCCATGCTGAAGGTTGCGGCGTATTACTGCGTCTTCACACCGCTTTCCACCTGGTGGGGAGATGCGTTGACGGAGTCGGCTCATTGGAACGGGTACCTTGTTTTGGCGTTCACCATGCTCATCAACTTAACCACCGAATTTCTCTTCTGCCGCTTTGTGGTCTACCGCAACAGCATCAACACCAACGAAGCAGGCCAGAAGGAAAACGAAAGAAGAAACGATTCATGAAAAAAGTTCTGTCCGTTGCCCTGCTTTTGGCTGTGCTTTTGTCGGTGTTCACCGGCTGTTCTTCCACACCGCGCAAAAAAACAGCACTGACCATCGGAAAAGCCGAGGTTGACAACGAAGTTTTCTCCTATTATTTGGATGCCGCCTACAGCGAAGCGGAAAAAAGCGGCGCCGATTTGAACGACACGAATGCCCTGATGGAGCGTGCCGTTGATTTGTGTTGCCGTTATGTCGGCACAACCACCATGTTTGAGCAAATTTCGCTCAAGCTTGATGCCGAAAGCCGCAAAGCAATTTCGGACGACAGTGAGGAATGTTGGCGGCTGTACGGCGGTCACTACACCAAAGCTGGCGTCAGCAAATCGACCATCGGTAAAATCGAAACCGTCGAGCAATACCGCACCGCTTTGCTGCTGTACTATTTCGGTGAGGGCAGTGAATACGAGGTTTCCGAAGAAGAAATCGAATACTACTTTGACCAAAACTATGTCGAATTCCAGGCGATTGTCGGCTATTTGACCACACAGGACGAAAACGGCAAAACCGTTGAATTGCCGTGGAGAGAGCTGGCGGATCTGCGCACCGAGTTTTACACCAAGCGTAACCGCATGAATGAGGGTGCCTCCCTTGCGGAGGTGAACGGCGATATTGAAGTTAGCCCGATTTTTGTTTCCGTTAACAGTTCTGCCTA
>DNXM01000083.1 GCA_003505905.1 Oscillospiraceae bacterium | reverse complement strand
GTGCCCTTGCGGTCGATGGCGTTACAGCACATACCCGTGCCCATATTGTAGCCGATGGCGGCACCTGTGTCGGAGCCTGCCTTGACGACCAAAAAACCGTCGTTAAAAATTTCAAAGTTCTTCAAGCCCTTAGCGGCAAGACGAGAGCAGACCTCATCGTGCTGAAACGGATGGTCAATGCCTGCCAAGCCCATGAGCGTGTAGCTGACATCGTCAAGCTTGATGCCGTGCTTATTCACCAAATCGGTCAAGCCGCCGAAGATGATATCCGCCGCTTCGTCATAAGAGCCTTCCAAATTCTCGTGGTTACTGCCGGGAGTTTTTACCTCGTTGAGGGTGTTGCGGTTTTCGTCAAAAAGGGTGTAGACGGTTTTGGTTCCGCCGCCGTCAACGCCGATGTAATACTTCATTCTTTCTCTTCTCCTTTTACTTCGGTTAAATCATAAAATTCCGTGCAGACCTCTTCCAGGCAATAGCGGCCCCTGCGGTAAGGCGCACGGTCAATCCACATACCGTCCGTGAAATCGGGCATGGGAACGGGATGACTGCCCATGGCAATGGACTGCTCGGACAAGGCGGTAACACTCATCCACACCGCCGTATCGTAAACATCAATAGGCGGCTGAACATCGTTCATCGCCGCTTCGGCAAATGCGGAAAGCACTAAGAAATCCATGCCGCCGTGACCGCCCGTGTGGACACCTCGGACAAAATATTCTTTCCAAAGCGGATGCTCGTATTTTTCGATATAGGGCAAAACCGGCTCCCACTTTTCATCGGGGCTGATGTGGTCAAAATAAATTTGGTCATCGTCCTCCCGATAAGCACCCTTTGTGCCGTCAATGCGGTAGCCTCTGGAATAGGGTCGGGGCAAGGTGCATTCGTGGGTGAGCAAAATGGTTTCGCCGTGCGCACATTTAAGCATTGTGGTAACCACATCGCCCTGCGCAAACTCATAGTCGGCAATGTCGTAGCCGTCCTTATGTACATCGTGAGCGTAAGCGTTCAAGCCCTTGGCAGGGCTGGACATGGACACAAGCGACACAATGCGGTTGCCTCGGTTGATGCCCAAAAGCTTACAAATCGGGCCGAACTGATGGGTCGGATAAACCTCACCGTTGCGGTTCATAAAGTTAAACAGTCTGCCGTGGCGGTTTTCTCTGCCGTGCAGAATTTCATCACGCAAATCGTGCTGATAAGCACCCTCTGCATGAACAACATCGCCGAACAAGCCGAGCTTTTTCATGTTGAACAGAGCCATCTCGTACCGGTCGTAGCAGCAGTTTTCCAACAGCATACAAAACTTGCCCGTTGCTTCGCTCGTGCGAACCAAGCGCCAACACTCCTCCACCGAAGCCGAACCGCCGACTTCCATGGCAACGTGCTTGCCTGCAAGCATACAGTCGTTTGCAATGCGGGAATGCGTAATCCAGGTTGTGAAAACAAGCACTGCGCCGATATCGTCACGGGCAAGCAGCTGCTTGTAATCGGTGTATTCATCCGGGCGATAGCCGTACTCTTTTTCGACATCGTCTGCCGCACTTTTCACACGGTCCTCGTAAATGTCGCAAACAGCGGCAACATAAACGCCTTCCACCTTGAGAAATTCCATCAGGTTTCCGTGACCTCGTCCGCCGAGACCGACTACGCCGAATTTGAACTGTTGAGCCATATATTAACCTCCGTGCAGGGTTCACCTGCGAAATAAATTACTTAAAAACACGGCGAAACACCTTCCGTAACCGGTACAGATAAAGCGTTACCACCTTGGTGAGCATCAAATCGTAAACGACAAAGGTCACATTGCCGATGCCGAGCAAAACCGCCATGGACCATTTGCCGAACAGCTCCGTTTCATCAAACGGAATGCCGAAAACATAAACGGTCAAAAACCAGCCTGCCACACAGGCGGCATTGAAAATCAAAAGCTTTACACACCATTCTACCACACGAGGCAGGTGTTTTTCAAGAGTAGATTTTATAATAGGATAATATCCAAAAAAAGCAATGTAAAAAACTGCCGCTTCCTTATCCGGCACAACAAAAACCGACAGCAGACTCACCGCCGCATAGACCGCCGCCGCCCAGCCTTTGCCAAGCTCAATCACCATGGCAATCAACAGCGTGCCTGCCAACAGCGGCAAGGCATAGGTCATAAACGGCAGTACAGCCGTCAACAGCATGAGAATCACGCTCAAGGCGCTGACAATGCCGCCCAAAGCGGTTTTGGAGGATTGCTTCATCGTTCTCTTCTTCCTTTCAACAGCAGGGAATCAAATCACCGCCCAGAGATTCACAACAGCAATCGGCGCACAACAACCCCGAGCAAATGTCATCGGCATCGCAGTGACAACAGCCCGAACTAGACGAGGATTTCGGCTGTTCGGTGCGGTAGCCTGCCGAGCGGGATTTGTTCACCGTTTCGGCGGCACGGCGATATTCGCCGTTGTTCGGCTCCATTTGACAGGCACGATTAAAGTTAGCCGTTGCTTCTTCCAACCAGCCATGGCGGTGCTGAACGGTGCCCTTGAGGTAATACCATTCGGCGTTGCGAAGCGTAATCGGCATCGATTCCAACAAAGAATCCGCCTCAGCTACTCGCCCTGCGTTGATTTTGGCACGCACCTCGCCGAGCGACACGGTGCCCTGCGAATAGGTGTACTGTGTGTTATCGGAAGCGGTGTAGCCGTTGCCCGTGCGGTTCATCACAATAGCGTCGTACGCTTCGTCGATTTCTCGCATTTTTTCGGGATTGTCGACATACCGTTTTGCTTTTTCCCTGTATGCCGCTTTCACCTGTTCGTCATTTGCTCCCACACCGATTCCGAGCACATCATACGGATTTCTCATTCTTCTTTTCCCCCTTTTTCAACACTTTTTTTAATGTTTCCTCCATGCCGAATTGCAAAATGTTTTCAAGAATTGCTCCGAACCGTTTCGGCTGCAGGCTCTCAAAGCATTTCCCCGATTCGGCAGCCGTCAGACGAATCGTTCCTGCGGCGTACTCCTTTTTCTCTTCTTCCTTTTCAAATTTACGATTAAAAACATTATAGTTACCGCTCACCCGGTCTTTGTCGCAGTCATCCAAGGCATCCGCCAGATAAACCCAGCGACCGACCAAATAGCCGAAGCGTTGCAGAGCCTCCTGCTTTTCCTGTGGCATATCCAGCGCCAGCAACCGCCCCATAGCCGTTGCCGACGGGTGCGCCGAAGCGTCCACTCCTGCGCCGGTCTGCTCCGTTTGTTTTTGCTGTGCCATCGCTTCGGACAATATCAAATCTATTTGTGCAAATTTCTTCTTCGCTTTTTTGCGTTTCACGGCAAAATAGGGCTTGATGAGCCAAAGCAAAAGCCGCTTGAACGGATTTTTCTCATCCGATAAATTATCCGAAATTTTGTAGTAGCACATGAGTATTGCCGCCGCAGCGGCAAAAGACAAGTGCGTTTGACCGTTCACGCATTTCATGCACTTTTTGGTTGGGTTAAATGAGCAATGCCCTTTTTCAAAACCGCAGCATTCCTCCACCACGCCCAAGCGCACCAAAGCCAACAAGGTGAAATCGTAGTTGAGCACGAAACGGGCAAGCACACCGTAATCATGCCCCAACTGCCGACAAACCGAACAGTAAACGCCTTGGTAAATATCGTAGTCCTTGCACTTTAATTCGGGTTTATAGGCTTTGACATAGCCGAACATTCTTTTCACTCCTTTTGGGGTACAATACCGCAAAAGAATTACAGTTTTCGCTCTTTTTTCTCAATTTTCGATTAAAGCGACCGCATGGGCGGCAATGCCGAGCTTTTCGCCGCTGAAGCCCAAGCCTTCTTCAGTGGTTGCTTTCACGCTCACCGCACCGATATCGACACCGCACGCACGGGCAATATTTGAGCGCATGGCTTGAATATAGGGCTTGAGCTTGGGTGCCTGCGCAATGACGGTGGCATCAATGTTGCCGATTCGGTAGCCGTTTTCGTTCAGCCGTTTCGCCACAAGCGAAAGCAGCACAAGGCTGTCGGCATCCTTATAGGCTTCGTCATTGTCGGGGAACATTCCGCCGATGTCGCCCAACGCCGCCGCACCGAGCAAGCTGTCAGCAACAGCATGGAGCAAGACATCCGCATCGGAATGACCAAGCAGACCCGTTTCGTGCTCAATCTCCACACCGCCGAGAATCAAACGGCGGTTTTGTGTCAATCGGTGAACATCATAGCCGTGTCCGATACGCATCATGGTTTATTCTCCTTCGTTTCGGCAGGCATCCACTGCCTGCTTGTATTCTTCAAAGGTAAGCATCGTATTCAGCACTTGGAGCAAAGAAGAAGTGGAAAGCCGCTCGGGCAAATCCAAATCCTTCAGCAATTTCGCTTTTTTTGCTTGGCTGTTGGCACAGCCGGTCAAGCCGTCTTCGTACAAATCGGTCACGGTGATTTTGCGCCGCTGACCGTTTTCGCATTCTTCGCACAGCACGCCTGCCTTGGTCAGAGCCGTAACAAGTGCTTCGGTTTTCATACCCTCAACGCCGAGCTTGCCCTCTTTGGAATGCTCGCTCTTGCGCCGTTCTTTGCCGAGAATGTCGGGAATATAGGCGTGCTTGACAAGTTCGGGCGGCACGCAGCCGCTGAGGAACGAGCGAATTTTGAAGCCTGCCGCATCGCTGTCGGTCAGAATCAAAATGCCGTTTTTTTCCGCCATGCGGCGAATGAGCTTTTGCTTTTCTTTGTCTTTGAAAACGGCAAAGCCATCCGTTTGCAGAATCGGTGCATCAATCAGAGAGGAAAGGCGAATTTTGTCGTACTTTCCCTCCACAATCACCGTTTGCTTGAGTTTAATCAATCATCGTCACCCGTTTTCTGTTCCATGAGGATGAGTTGCAGAATCAATTCTTCCAAAATGTTTCGTTCATCCAACGCCGTGCTTTTCATTTTCATATCCGCCTGCGCCAGCAAATCCAGGCATTTGCGAATGCGCTTGACAGAAAGCGTCCGACTGTTTGAGGCGGCATTGGTCAGGCGGAATTCTTTGCGGCGGTAGTCAAACACCTTGGCGGGTGCGGTTGCCGCTTCGCCTGCGCCCAAGGCGATTCTCGCCCGATACATATCAAC
>DNXM01000106.1:12320-12566 GCA_003505905.1 Oscillospiraceae bacterium | reverse complement strand
GCGAATTGCGTGTGACCGAATACGGTATATCAGAGCGTGAATTCTGCATGACCGCCAAAGAAGGCTTCGCAAGACCCGAGCCGAAAAAATATACCATCATCCCCGATCCCGAGCCGTGGCCGCAGCACGTGCAGGTGCTTTATCAGTTTGCTCGCAACATCCTCGAGGGTACACCGCTCGTCGGCGCAGGCGAAGAGGGCATCAACGGCTTGACCATCTCCAACTCCGCTCACTTGTCCAGCTGGC
>DNXM01000106.1:8996-12292 GCA_003505905.1 Oscillospiraceae bacterium | reverse complement strand
GGGCAAGCCCGTGGAATTGCCGATTGACGAAGAACTTTATTATGATATGCTTCAGGATAAAATCAAAAATTCCAAATTCGTAAAAGTAACCAAAGAATTGGTTCAGGAAGATATGAATTCCACCTTCGGAAACGCAAAAAAGTAAGGAGAGAATGAACAATGAATCACGAAAATCTCAAAGGCCGTGTAGCGGTCGTCACCGGTGGCGGCGGCGTGCTTTGCAGCGGCTTTGCCAAAGACCTTGCCGCACAGGGCTGTAAGGTTGTTGTTATCAGCTTGCACGAAAATTCCTGCCAAAAGGTTGCTGACGAAATCAATGCCGCCGGCGGCACGGCAATGGCAATTGCCTGCAATGTAACGGATGCCGCCGCTTTGGAACAGGCAAGAGAAAAAATCAATGCCACCTTCGGCACCTGCGATATTCTCATCAACGGTGCAGGCGGCAATTCTCCCTTGGGCACAACCTCCAACGAGGTGATGTCCATGGAGGATATGCAGAATAAGGCAGAGGGCTTCAAAACCTTCTTCGACCTTGACCCTAAGGGCATTGAGTCGGTGTTTAACCTCAATTTCCTCGGCACGCTCATCACCACCCAGTGTTTTGCCAAGGATATGGTCGGCAAAGAGAATGCCTGCATTCTCAATGTGTCCTCCATGAATGCCTACCGTCCGCTGACCAAAATTCCGGCTTATTCCGCCGCCAAGGCCGCTATTCAAAACTTCACCCAGTTTATGGCGGTTCATTTTGCCAAGGTCGGCATCCGTGTCAATGCGATTGCACCCGGTTTTTTTGCCACCAACCAAAACCGCACTCTTTTGTTCAATGAGGACGGTTCTCTGACACCCCGTTCCGATAAGATTATCACGCATACACCGGTCGGCCGTTTCGGCAAGCCCGAGGATTTGACCGGCACCCTGCTTTATCTTTGCGACGAAACATATTCCGGTTTTGTGACCGGCATCATTATCCCGGTGGACGGCGGCTTCTCCGCTTATTCGGGTGTTTGACGGAGGAAGTTTAATCATGGCAAACCAACAAAAAAAGATGGTGAAGGAAATCACCTCCATGAGCGAGGATTTTGCTCAATGGTATACCGATGTGGTCAAAAAGGCGGAGCTGATTGAATACACAAGTGTTAAGGGCTGTATGGCGATTCGTCCCTACGGCTATGCTATTTGGGAAAATATTCAGCACATTCTCGACACAAAATTCAAAGAAACAGGGCATGAAAATGTCTGTATGCCCATGTTTATTCCCGAGAGCCTGCTCCAAAAGGAAAAGGACCATGTGGAAGGCTTCGCACCTGAGGTGGCATGGGTCACCATGGGCGGCAGCGAAAAGCTCGAAGACCGCCTCTGCGTTCGCCCGACCTCCGAAACCCTGTTCTGCGAGCACTACAAGAATATTGTTCACTCGCACCGTGATTTGCCCAAGCTTTACAATCAGTGGGTTAGCGTGGTTCGTTGGGAAAAGACGACCCGTCCGTTTTTGCGTTCCCGTGAATTTTTGTGGCAGGAAGGTCACACCATTCACGAAACCGCCGAGGAGGCTATTGAAGAAACCGAGCGGATGCTCAATGTCTATGCCGATTTCTGCAAGGATGCCTTGGCGATGCCCGTTGTCAAGGGCAAAAAGACCGAAAGCGACAAGTTTGCCGGTGCTGTTTCCACCTATGCCATCGAGGCGCTGATGCACGACGGTAAAGCGCTTCAAGCCGGCACGAGCCACTTCTTCGGTGACGGCTTTGCCAAAGCGTTCGGCATTCAGTACACCGGCAAGGAAAACAAGCTCGAATATCCGTTTCAGACCTCGTGGGGCTGTACGACCCGTTTAATCGGTGCTATTATTATGACGCACGGCGATGACAACGGCTTGGTGCTTCCGCCTGCGGTTGCTCCGATTCAGGTTATTGTTTTGCCTGTTGCCCAGCACAAGCCCGGCGTTTTGGATAAGGCGAACGAAATCAAGGACCGCTTGGCAAAGTTCTGCCGTGTGAAGTTGGATGACAGCGATAATTCCCCCGGCTGGAAATTTGCCGAATATGAAATGAAGGGTGTTCCGCTCCGTTTGGAAATCGGACCCCGTGATATTGAGAACAATTCCTGCGTGATTGCACGCCGTGATAACGGTGAAAAAATCAGCGTTTCGCTTGACGAATTGGAAACCGTGATTCCGCAGCTGCTGCAATCGGTGCATGACGGACTGTATCAAAAGGCACTCGACAACCGTGAAAACCGCACCTATTCCTGCAAGAGCATTGAAGAAATCTGTAAGGTTCTTGAAGAAAAGGGCGACGGATTCATCAAAGCCATGTGGTGCGGCGATGAAGAATGCGAAGACAAAGTTAAGGAGCTCAGCGGTGTCGGTTCCCGTTGTATTCCGTTGGAGCAGGAAGAGATTGACGACAAGTGCGTTTGCTGCGGAAAGCCTGCCAAGCATTTGGTTTATTGGGGCAAAGCATATTGATTCCGTTTTTTTCTTCCGAAAGCCTTGACAAAACAGAATATACCGAATAATATAATAAACGCTAATCGACATGGCACAACAAAAATGTTGTTCCGAAAAAAGGAGGGAAACAGGAATGCCGTTTGAGCAGATTCGTGATATTATCTGCAAGCAGCTTGAGCTTGATGAAAATGATGTAACAATGGACACCAATCTCAAAGACGATCTCGGGGCAGACAGCCTTGATTTGGTTGACCTTGCTATTAGCTTGGAGGATGAGTTTGAGGTTGAGGTTCCGGATAATGCACTGGAAAAATTCGAAACCGTTGGTGATGTTGTTCGTTACTTTGAAGAAATGTAATTGAATCAGTGATATTCACAGGCGATATGGGTTCCCGTATCGCCTGTTGCTTTTAGGAGGATTCTCATGCCGAAAGCCCAATCAAGCCGTTTGGTGTGGATGGATTTACTGCGCATTTTTTGCGTGCTGACCATGATTACCATTCATGTAACGGGTCCGCTTTTGGAAAATGTCTATACGCTCGGTTCTGCGGAATGGATGCAGGCGAATTGGTTTGGCAGCTGTGTGCGGTTCAGCGTGCCCGTGTTTGTGATGATTTCCGGCGCCCTTTTTCTTGACCCGAACCGACCGCTTTCCAACCGAAAGCTCTTCGGCACCAAGCTCGTCCGTATTTTGACCGCTTGGCTGTTTTGGTCGGTGGTGTATGCGGCAGTGATGTGGGGCAGGCGAGGCCATAATGTCTTGCAAGGGGAAACAATCGGCAAAATTTTTGATTCGGCGTTTCGGGAAAACCATTTTCATCTGTGGTTTTTGCCGATGATTGCCGGG
>DNXM01000106.1:6557-8988 GCA_003505905.1 Oscillospiraceae bacterium | reverse complement strand
TGTATTTGGCGGTACCCGTTTTGCGAAAGATTACCGCTGACAAAAAGGTTACGGAATATTTTATTGCGGTCGGATTTGTTGCCGATTTTATCTTCGCAAAGCTGCCGCAAATCGAACCCATTCGTCCGTATACATACGATTTGGTCAAAAATTCCAATCTCTTTTTCTTCTACGGCTTTTCCGTTTTCTTTGTGGCAGGGTATTACTTCGCCCACTATGAAATCAAGCCGTGGCTGCGCCGCACGATTTATGCTTTGGCGCTCGCCTCCTTTGCCGTTACGGCCTGCGTGACCTACGACCTATCCATGAAAAAAGGTGAGCTGGATGCGTCCGCCTACGCTTCGCTTTTGCCGAATACCGCAATCTCGGCTTTCGCCGTGTTTTTGTTTTTCAAAAAGGTTGTGTCCAAGCTTCGTCTTTCCGAGCGTGCGTCCTGTGCGGTTGCCGAAATTTCCGCATGGAGCTTCGGGGTGTACTTGGTTCATGTGCTCGTCCGAGAATTCATGGTCAAAAATTTGGCAATAACGGGTGCGGATTGCTCTCCGCTGTGGTTCATTCCTGTAGCGGTGCTCGGCATTTTTGCCGTCGGCTTACTTTTTTCGATGGTTCTCAACCACATTCCGTTCATACGCAAATATTTTGTTTAATCGGTATAATTTCACCGTCCTTTGCGGATAATAGCGACAAAGGGCGGTGTTTTTATGTTGTTTGTCAAAGCATTTTTGGTCGGCGGTTTGATTTGTGCAATCGGTCAAATCTTGATTGATACGACAAAGCTGACGCCGGCACGCATTTTGGTTTCGTTTGTGGTGCTCGGTGTCGTGCTCGGCGCAGTCGGACTTTATAAGCCGTTGGTGGATTGGGCAGGAAGCGGTGCGACGGTGCCGTTGACGGGCTTCGGCTATGTGCTGGTGAAAGGAACCAAAGAAGCCATCGCACAAGACGGCTTGCTCGGTGTGATTACAGGACCGCTCACGGCAGGTGCGGCAGGTATCACGGCGGCGATGCTCAGCGGCTTGCTTGTGTCTTTCTTTGCCAAGCCGAAAGAAAAATGAGTTCCTTTTTCGGAGAGCGGAAAAATCGCTCTCTTTTTTTCTTGACGCTTTCCGTTCCTTGTGGTACTATAAATATAATTACCATTACATAGTGGGAGAGTTTGTTTTGAAAATCGCCGTGTTACAAAAGGGATTCAACTACTCGCAGGACGGACCCGGCAACCGCTTGGTCTTTCACTTGCAGGGCTGTAATCTGCATTGTCCTTGGTGCTCCAATCCCGAAAGTATGGCAAGGGCCGATGCTTTTGAAGATACGGAGGAATTACTGTCCTTGGCACTTCGTTCCCGACTGATGATGTTTGACGGCGGCGGAGTCACCTTCACGGGCGGTGAGCCGACCGTTCAGTTTGAGGCACTTTCCGATTTGCTCGGCAAGCTCAAACAGCAGGGGATTCACACCTGCATGGAAACCAACGGCACGCACCCCCGTTTGGCGGAGCTTTTTGAACAAATTGACTTTCTGATTATGGATTTTAAGCACTACGATTCCGACAAGTTAAAAGCCTTTACCGGTGTGGGCAATGCCAATGTACTTGCCAATGTTCGAGCCGCCGCAGAGCGGCGAAAACAGTTGCTTTTGCGTATTCCGCTCATCAACGGTTTTAATGCTTCACAAGAGGATGCCGAGGGCTTCGTTTCGTGCCTGCAGCCGCTTTGGCATGAGGGAATGCAGTTGGAAGTGCTTCGTTACCACGAATACGGCAAAGACAAGTGGCAGAAGCTCGGCAAAGAATATCGCATGAACGATGCTTTTGTTACGGAAGACCAGTTTGATGATTTTTGTTCCATCATAAAATCCGGCTCGATTGAGCTGACAAGAACCTGAGGAGGATTCGGGATATGGATTTCGAAAAAGTTTATCAGCCCGGCGAAATTACCGCCATGGCAAAGCGTTTGTTCCGTGAGGAGCGTGCCAAAAAGCGTTTGGACGGTTGGTTCCGTGCCAGAGAGCTTGCATGGGAGGCAACCCATTTTGAAAACGGTGAAAACACCGAAGAAATGCGTGCCGCCCTTGAATTGAAGAATATTTTGGAAAAGCTGCCGCTTTCCATCAGCGACAACAACTGCTTTGCGGGAACGCAGAGCGATTCCTTCGCCCGCAGTTATGCGTTGATTAACCCGACCTTCCAAGTCGAAACCTTTTCGGGCTATTGCGACCCGACCGCCGTGTTCGGCGATATTGAGCCGAATGAGGAATTCACACAGGAACGCATTCAGCTCATGCGTGAGCGCACCAAGCAGGGCGATTATGTTCACGACTTGATGACTATGTATGACAAGTATGCGGACTTTACAGGCGAAGTTTCTTTCTTTATTGAGCAGGTTACGGGCCACTTGATTCCCGATTTCCGCACCGCCATTAAAATCGGCTTGCG
>DNXM01000106.1:0-6489 GCA_003505905.1 Oscillospiraceae bacterium | reverse complement strand
GATACTTTCTGCGCAATTCGCATTGTGTTGGAAGCGACAATCACTTTGGCACACCGTTACGCCGATTTGGCCGAAGCCCAACAGGTGCAGGCGAACGAAGCCCGCAAGGCTCAGCTTGAATTGATGAAAACAACCCTGCGCAAAGTGCCCGAATACGGTGCCGAAACGCTGTACGAAGCCATGCAGTGCTATCTTTTGTTGTGGGAAGTAATGACGCTTGAGCAGGCTCCCAACCCGTTTGCTTTCTCGGTCGGTAATGCAGACCGCATTTTTGAGCCGTACCGTGCCGCTTGCGGCGCAACCCGTGAGCAGGCGGCGGAATTGTTCCGCCACTTCCTCGTCTTCTTTAATGTCGGTGACCGCAGCTGGGCAATTTCTCAAAATGTTCTGATTTCGGGTCGTGATGTCGACGGAACCGATTTGACCAACGAAATGAGTTACGCCATTATGGATGCTTATTACGACATGAATCTGCCGCAACCGATTTTGTCCGTGAAGCTCCACAAAAACACGCCCGACCGCCTTTACCGTGAGATGGGCAAGTTCCTTTTCACCCCCGGCGTGCTGACTCCGTCTTTCTTCAACGATGACACCGTTTTTGAAGCCCTTCGCTCCGGCGGTGTTGAGGCGGAGGATTTACCCGATTATTCGGTGGCAGGCTGCCAAGAGCCTTTGATTATGGGCAAGGATAATGCCAACACAACCAACAGCTGGTTCAATTTGCCCAAGGTGTTGGAGCTGACCCTCAATAACGGTAAATCCACCGTTACGGGCAAAGAAATCGGTACCTTTGTGTCTTATCCCGATGCAAAGAGCCTTTTGAAAAACATTCGTGAAGCGTTTTACAAAAATGCCGAAAAATACGCTCAGCTTATGGCAGATGCGGCAAACGGTGCGTCCCGTGCGCTGTCCCATTTGCGTGTGCCGTTTTTGAGTGCTTTCATGGGTGGATGCGACAGCGGTATTGATACCCGTCATCCCGACCGACAGGGCACAAAATATAACGGAAGCGGCTGCTTGATTCACGGCTTGTCCGTCATTGCCGATTCCTTCCTCGCCATTGATAAGCTTTTGCAGGAGCGTGAGCAGGATTGCGACAATCTTTTGGAAGCCCTTCGTCAAGACTTTAAGGGCTACGATGAGCTTCGTGCGTTTGTCAAGTCCGCACCCAAGTTCGGCAACGGCATTGAGAGCGTGGATAACGAAGCCGCCGAGATTGCCAATCGCATTTCCGATTTGGTGCGTGGCTTGAAAAACTACTTGGGCAATCCGTTCCGTGCCGACTGGTCAAGTCCGTCGACCCATTTGCTCTACGGCTATTGGGTCGGTGCAACACCCGACGGCAGAGCGGCGAGAGATATGCTCGGCTACGGTGTTGATCCGCTTTACGGCGAGGCCGGCAACGGTCTTGGTTTCCGTACCGTGTCCGCTTTCAAATTGCCATACGGCAAATTTAACGGCGGTTACGCTTCTCACTTGGGTATTGACCCCAAGTACTTCAAGGGTGCGGATTTCGAAGAAAAGGGTGCCGAATTCGGTCAGAAGATTCTCAAGCCGATTTTCTTCAATGAGCTGAATACCCAACTTTCGCCGTCTTACCTCTACTTCAACATCACGACCCCCGATACCTTGCGCAAGGTGTTGGCTGACCCCGAAAAATATGCACCGAGCGGTGTTTACATCATGCGTATTCACGGCACCTTCGTCAATTTCCTTGACCTTTCGCCGGCGATTCAAAAGGATATTATTACCCGTTTGGATTTGGAATCCACAAAACTGTAAGCGGAGAAAGAAGAATGAAAGTAATCGGTCTTGATATCGGAACAACCACCGTTTGCGGCATTGCGCTCGATTGTGAAAGCGGTAAAATCCGCAAAACGGTGACGCTCCCGAATGACAGCTTTCTTGTGGGAAAGCCCTTTGAAAAAATTCAGTCGCCCGAAATCATCCTTCGCAAGGTGACGGCTCTGTGCGAGGAGCTGTGTGCGGAATTTTCACCGGAAGCCATTGGCATTTCCGGTCAGATGCACGGCATTGTTTACTTGAATGAAGACGGCAAAGCAGTCAGTCCGCTTTACACTTGGCAGGATGAAAGCGCCGACCAAGCGGTGGACGGCACAACTTATGCTGTAAAGCTGTCAAGCCTTACGGGTTACAAGATGGCGAGCGGCTTCGGCGGTTCAACTTATTATTATCATGCCTGCAACGACCTTGTTCCCGAGGATGCGGTTTGCTTTTGCACCATTCATGACTATGTTGCCATGACATTAGCAGGGCGCAAGACACCGTTGGTTCATGCGTCCGATGCAGCAAGCTTCGGCTTGTTTGATTTGAAAACCCGTCGGTTTGACGAAAAGGCGATGGAAGCGGCAGGCTTAAACAAAAAGCTGTTCCCGCAGGTCACTGCTTCGTTTGCGGTGCTCGGCGAATACTGCGGTGCCAAGGTTTGCACCGCCATCGGCGACAATCAAGCCAGCTTTTTAGGCTCGCTGAAAAACTTGGAGCAGGGGCTTTTGGTGAATATGGGAACGGGCGGACAGGTGTCCATGCTCTGCCCCGAGGGGATGAACCCGGTCGGCATGGAGATTCGTCCGCTGAACGAAGAAAGGAACATAGCGGTCGGCTGTTCGCTGTGCGGCGGAAGAGCCTTTGCCGCATTGGCGGAATTCTTTTCCGCTTGCTTTGAAATGGTGAGCGGTGAAAAGCCGAAAAATATTTATGCTTCGATGGATAAGGCTCTTGCCGTGCAAAGCGAACAAGAGGATGCACTCTGCATTCGCACCACCCTTTGCGGAACAAGAGAAAATCCTTCCCTGCGTGGCGAGATTCAAAACCTCGGTATTGATAATTTCACACCGACGGCCATGATGAACGGCTTCTTGGACGGTATGGTAGACGAATTGCTGACCATGGCAAAAAACGCAGGCTGTAAAGCATCTTTCCTTGTCGGTTCCGGCAACGGAATCCGTAAAAATCTGCCCCTGCAAAAACGCTTTTCCGATGCGCTTGCCTTACCGCTTCACATTCCGCTTCACCATGAAGAAGCGGCGTTCGGTGCGGTGCTGTCCGCCTTGGTGGCGTGTGGCTTCAAAGCCGATTTATCCCAAGCGGCAGAACTGATTCAATACGAATAAAAGAAAACGGAGGAAACGGAATGCAAACGATTCTTAACAAAGCGGTGGCTTTTTTGATGGCGCTGTTCTTAACCATGATTCCGACCTCGGGCTTTGCACTTCCCGGTTTGCAGACCAAGGAAGATGACTGCAAGCTCAATGTGTCGATGATTTCCGATGTGCATATTGAAGAAAAGGAATTGCTCCGCCGCGCATTTTTGGCAACGGCGCTCAAAAACATTTCCAACGCAAAGTCAACGGTGGATTCCGTTGTGATTTCGGGTGACTTAACCAACTATGCGGATGAGCCGTCGCTCGCAAAATATTACGACATTTTTCGAACATATTGTTCGGTTGCACCGTCCGCTGTCGTTTCTGCGCCGGGCAACCATGATATCGGTCACGCAGGTGACCGTGATGTGACGAACATCACCAAAGAGCAAGCCCGTCAAAACTGCATTGATTATTACAATGCCTACAGCGGAAACAAATTTGATAAAATCTATTATTCCACCACCGTCAAAGGCTATCGCTTCATCGTTTTGGGCGATGAGGGCGACCGTTGGGACGCAATCACCATGAGCGATGAACAGCTTTCTTGGCTGGATGCGCAGTTGGCAGAGGGCACAAGAAACGGGCTTCCCGTGTTCGTTGTCAGCCATTGGCCGATGGATCACATCAACGGAGAGGATACGATTTGGGACGGTTCGAGCATTGAGCTTGAAAAGTACGATGTCAAGAGCATCCTTGAAAAATACGAAAATGTGTTTTACATCAGCGGTCATATGCACGCAGGCATCAAGAGCCACTTGGTCGAAAAGTATTGCGGCTTGACGAATGCCGAGCGTGTCAACGGTGTAACTTACCTGAACCTGCCGACCTTCGGCATTGTCAATATGTTCGGCTTGACGGGTTCGGGCACGGGCGCACAGTTGGAGGTATATGCCAACAAGGTTATCTTCCGTCCGCACAATTACCTCACGGGCAAATGGTATCTCAACAGTGAATACACCTTTTCGCTCAGCCAAAACAAACCGACATAAATGAAAATCCGGAGCTTTCCTTTTCGAAGGCCCCGGATTTTTTGTATTATTTTTTAATTTCGACCCATGTGTTGCCTTTTTCGTTGCTTTCCAAGCAGGCTTCCACAAAGGCAAGTCCGTCTGCACCTTGCTCTGCGGTCGGAAAGTCAATCATATCCTCCGTAAAGGTGCCGCGCTTTTTGGCAAGCACACATTCGATATAGCTTCGATAAAGGTTGCTCATGGCGCACATCCAGCCCTCGGGATGACCCGCAGGCAGGCGATTGTATTTGGATGCGGTATCCGTTACGGTGCTGTGACCGCGGTGAATTTCACGAACGGTGTTGTTGCTATCAATGATTTTGATAATATCGGGCGTCCTTTGAAACCATTCCAATGTACCGTTACTGCCGTAAACACGAACCCTCAAATCGTTGTCATAGCCTATGGCAATTTGACTTGACCAGAACATACCGGTTGCGCCGTTATCAAATTCCACCATAACGCAGTCGTTGTCATCGAGCACACGGCCGGGAACCACCTTGTCCATCTTGGCAAGCACCCGTTTGATTTTCAGCCCCGTAAAGGTTGCGACGGCGTTTTCAACATGAGTGCCCAGGTCACCCAAGCAGTTGACTCCTCCGGAGGTGGAGGGATTGCATCGCCAAATGCCCTGCTTACCGCCATTGTCGTTTTCAAATGCAAGCCAGCCCTGCGGATATTCTGCCATAACCATTCGGACATCGCCTATTTCACCGTTTTTAATGACATCACGGGCAAATTTTGAGGTGACATAACCCATATAGGTGTAAGTTACCATGAACAGAAGATTTTTTTCTTTGGCAATGCGGCAAAGCTCGGCGGCTTGTTCGTATGTGACGGCGAGCGGCTTGTCGCACACAACATTGATGCCGTATTCCAAAAACGTTTTGCAGATTTCGTAGTGCGTTGAGTTCGGTGTAACAACTACCACAAAGTCAATACCGTCTTCTCGCTCGGACTCCGCCTTTGCCATGTACTTGTATCCGGCATAGCAGCGGTCAATTTCAATGTCGAGCACCTCTGCCATAATGGCGGTTTTTTCACCGTCGTTTGAGAAACAACCTGCCACAAGCTTGGCTTCTCCGTCAAGCGCAATGGAGCGGCGGTGAGGGTCACCGATAAAGGCGCCCGGACCTCCGCCAATCATACCGTATGTGAGTTGTAATTGTCTGTCCATTCTTAATCCTCCATGCAATGTTATACTTTTTATTGTTTTTCGGAATCCGTCCACTCAAGCGGCTGATTGGGAATCAGCGGAACGGCTTTCCCATTTTGTATTACACTTCCGTTTTCGGCGTCTGTCACAATGTGATAGGTGCCGTTTTTGTATTCAACGGTAACCGTTTTGCCGTTGACGGGCACGGCTGCGCAAAATTCGGTGTAAATGCCGTGGTTCGGTGTCACCGTGAAGTCGTTGCAGTTTTTTTCCACGCCGCAGCAGTAACGCCCGAGCAGATAAATCGGGCCGCTGCCCCATGCGTGGCAAAGCGAGCGGTCAAAGGGCTTGCCGTACATACTCAAATGCTGTTCACCGCTTTGCGTTGGGTCATACGCTTCCCAAATGCTCGTTGCGCCTAAGCTCAGCATACCGCCCCAATACTCGGTTAAGTATTGCTGCATCGGCTCAATCTTGCCGAGCCTGCACAGCGCCATCAACTCATAGAGCTTAAAATAGGGGGTGGTAATCGGTGCAACGGTTTCGTTTTCCAAAACACTTTTTCCGAGAAGCCGTGCCTTTTCCGTGTCGACAAAATCAAACAAAATCGCAAAAACGGCGGCGTGTCGGGTCACCTTTTTCTGCCCCGAAGCGAACGAGTCGATATAGGCTTGCTTTTCTTCACACCAAAAATCCTTCTCGATTTTTTCTTTCAGCTTTTCGGCACGGCGGATGCAGTCCTCTGCGCTTTCGCCAAGCGATTGATTAAGCTTTGCCATGGCAGTGTGAACCTTCCACAGCAAAATTTGTTCGGGGCAAAACGGGTCGGTTTTGTCAAAGCTGTGCCAGTCCATGAAAATCCAGTCGCCTTTTCGCTTGACAACATAGCCCTCGTCGGACAAGCGGGAACAAATGAATTGATAGAGTGCTTCGACGCTGTCGATGACCTGCCGAAGAAAACGCAGGTCACCGCTTTGTTCGATGTATTCGCAAACCGCCAAAATCAAATAAGCCGAATAATCGTTGATGGTGTTGATGTGTTCACGGTACGGCGGCTTGCCGAGCAACGCAAGCAGGGTGCGCTTGGTGATGGCGTCATCCTCGTACAAATATCGGTTTATCAAAAACGATTGATACGCATCGCCCGACCATACCC
>DNXM01000137.1 GCA_003505905.1 Oscillospiraceae bacterium | reverse complement strand
GTTTATCCATTTTGTTCATGGCAACAATAATCGTAACGCCTGCCGCCTTGGCGTGGTTGATGGCTTCAATGGTTTGGGGCATAATACCGTCATCCGCCGCAACAACCAGCACGGCAATATCGGTTGCCTGTGCGCCGCGGGCACGCATGGATGTGAAAGCGGCGTGACCGGGGGTGTCAAGGAAGGTAATCTTCTGACCGTTGATTTCGACACGGTATGCACCGATGTGCTGGGTGATACCGCCGGCTTCGGTGGATGTAACCGAGGTGTGACGGATGGCATCCAACAGCGATGTTTTACCATGGTCAACGTGACCCATGACAACAACAACGGGGTCACGACCCTCAAGGTTGTCGTCGGTGTCGTCGGATGCGTCAATGATGCGGTCTTCAATCGTAACAACGATTTCCTTCTTGACCTTTGCGCCAAGCTCGGTGGCGACGATTTCCGCCGTGTCAAAGTCAAGCGTTTCGTTGACGGTTGCCATTTGACCCAAGGCAAACAGCTTTTTAATGACTTCGGCGGCTGTCATTTTCAGCTTCATGGCAAGCTCACCGACCGTGATTTCTTCGGGCAGTGTCACGGTGATGTGCTTGCTCGCACGCTCGGCGGCAATGCGCTTCAGGCGCTCTGCCTCGGTTTCCTTGCGGTGCGCACGGGTTCCCTGCTGCTTGCGGTACTGCTGGGATTTTTGTTTAATCTTCTGCTTGTGAGCCTCGCCCTCGTGACGCTGGGTCTTGTTGGCAGGCGCAATGTTTTCGTAATGCTCGTTGTATTTTTCAAGCTGAACATTGTCCACTCTGGTGTCGATGGTGCGCTTTTCGCCCTTGGTTCTGGCTTGCAGCGGACCGCTGCGGTCCTTTTGCTTTTTCTGCGGCTGTGCACCGTTGCCGCCTTGAGCCCCGGCAGGCTTCTTTTCGTCCGCCTTGGTCGTCTGTGTTGCTTTCGCCGGTGCTTTTTTCGTCGGGGTTTCTGCCGGCTTCCCCTTCGTTTCCGTCTTTTCCTCTGCCTTCGGAGCCTCCTCGACTTTTTCCGCCGGTGCTTCCTCCTTCGGTTCGGATGCGGTTGCGAAATATTCTTCGAAGCTTGCCACAGCACTCTGCTGAGTCAGGGTTTCAAATATGATGCTCAACTCTTTGTCATCAAGAGCTGAGGTGTATTTTTTCTCTTCGTCCGAATATGGCGCAAGGAGCTCAACAATTGCTTTGCTCTGTTTGCCGAAGTCTTTTGCGACCTCGTGAATTCTTACTTTTGCTGTTGCCATAGCCGTTCCTCCTTAATTCTGCTCACGCCGCTCAAACACGGTGAGCAGGCTGTCGTATATGTCGGCTGCAATCGGGCAGCCGAACGCTCTTTCAAGCCGTTTTGCCTTGATTGCGGCGGTAAGACATTTTTTGTCAATGCAAAGGTATGCTCCTCTGCCGTTCATTTTTCCGGTCAAATCCAAGGCAACCTCGCCCTGTGCCGACCGTACCACACGCATCAGCTCCTGCTTCGGCTTCATTTCACCGCAGCCCAAGCATTTGCGAAGCGGAGCTTTTTTTTCTTTCGTCATTCTTACTTCACCGCCTGTATGGAAATTATTCCTTGATTTCGAAGAAGCCGCTTTCGGGCTTAATGTCAATCTTCCAACCGGTCAGGCGAGCGGCCAATCTTGCGTTCTGACCCTTGTTGCCGATGGCGAGAGAAAGCTGGTCATCCGGCACGGTAACGCTGCAGGAATTGCGTGCGCCTTCCAAGATTTCCACGCTGATAACATCGGCAGGCGCCAACGCCGCACCGATGAATTCCTCGGGCTTGTCGCTATACTTAACAATGTCGATTTTTTCACCGCCGAGCAGGTCAACCACCTTGCCGACACGGGCACCTCTTGCACCGATGCAGGAGCCGACTGCGTCAACATTTTCGTCTGCGCTGTAAACGGCAATCTTGGTGCGGGAGCCGGCTTCACGGGAGATGGCTTTGATTTCAACCGTTCCGTCAAAAATTTCGGGTACTTCTTCTTCAAACAGTCTGCGAACCAAGCCGGAGTGCGTTCTGGAAATCATAGCTTTTACGCCGGTTTTATCGTTATCATGAATTTCCTTGACATAGACCTTAATCAAATCGCCGACCTTAATAACCTCGCCGGGAACCTGTTCTTCCTTAGGCAATGTCGAAATACCTCTGCCGAGCTCAACCATGGCGTTGCCGGTTTCCTCGTCGATGTTGATAACCTTAACGGTGACAAGCTCCTGGTGCTTGTTTTGATAATCCTGCTTGAGCTGGGAACGCTCCGCCTCACGAATGCACTGACGCACCACGTTCTTGGTGTTCGTAGCGGCGATACGGCTGAAATCCTGCTTTTGGAGCGGAATCTCCACAAAATCGCCTGCCACAGCCTGCGGATTGTAGCGCTTGGCGGCGTCAACGAGAATCTCAACTGCCGGGTCAAGCACTTCTTCAACAACTTCTTTTCTCATCGCAATTGTAAGCGTTTCGGTGGCAGGGTCAATTTCGCAAACGCCGATGTCACGACCCTTTTCGTTTTTAATTGCGGTGATAATCGCCTGGCGAATCTTCTCACAGAGCAGGTCGGCAGGCACCTTCTTTTCCTTTTCAATCAGTCGAATTGCCTCAAAAAATTCCTGTGTGTCCATTTTTTCCTTTATGTCCTTTCCGTATAAATTAACCAAATCAACAGTCGCTGTCGTCAAGTCTGACCCAAGATACTTCCTTGCGGTTGAGCAAAAGCTTTCCGTCTTCTCCCAGGTCAACAACGAAGCCGTCTTTATCGTGACTTTCCAAAATGCCGTTGAGTTCCCGTCTTCCGTCCTCCAGCGGGCGAATCATGCGAACGTTAATCGGACTGCCCAAGCAAGCCTCAAAATGTGCCGCCCTTGTCAGCTCACGGTCGGTTCCGGGGGAGCTGACCTCCAAGCAGTAGCTTTGTTCAATCGGGTCTGCCTCATCAAGCGGTTTGTCGAGCGCATGGCTCATAGCCACGCAGTCGTCAATGCCGACACCGCCGTCTTTGTCGATAAAAACACGCAAAAACCAATCGGCACCCTCTTTGACGAAGCGGACATCCCACAAACGAAGCCCGAGCTGTTCGGCAATCGGCTGAGCAAGCGCAGTGACTGCCGCAACCGTGTTGCCGCCTTTTCCTTTTCCTGCCATCGTTTCACTCCTCCTTGTGAAAATCGGGATATATAAACAAGAGAGCGGGCGCAAACCCACTCTCTGTTTAACACTTTATCGTACTTTGTTAGTTTATCACAGCTTTTTCCAAATAGCAAGTATTTTTCAATATTTTTTATAAACAAATGGCTTATTTTTCGGCTTTTTGCCCGTTTTCGGCGGATTTTCGGCGTTTGAGAACCGTTTTCACCGCAAACGCAACCGCCGCCGCAGGCACAAGCACCAACACACCACGCAAAATCCATTCCATGGGAATCAGGTCGTAAGCCTTATCACCCAAAAGCGTGAACAAAATCACCCGAGGTGCAACGCCGAGCACCGACAGACAGACATAGGGCAAATACGAATATTTCATCGAGCCTAAAAACAGGCTGAAAAAGTCAATCGGGAACACCGGTAAAAGACGGGCAGTGAACACAGCAGAGCCTTTCGTTTTGCTTTTGGTGTTCAGAATTTTCGCACCTGCCTTGCTTTTTTTGAGCAATCGTTCCACATAATCGCCGCCCAAAATGCGCCCCAAAAAATAAGTGCCCGTTACCTCTAACGCAATACCGCCAAGGCTCAACGCAATGGCAATCGGCACCGGAAACGCCATACCGACCGACACATAAATAAGCATCGCAGGAATGACGAACACAAGCCCTTTTACGAAAAACACACCGAGCACCACGGCAAAAGCCGCTATCTCACTCGGCACGGCATCCACCAAGGCACGCACATCCAAGTGCGTCAGGCGGTCATAGTTGCACAGCACCGCCGTAAAAATCGCCGCCAATAAAGCAAGACGAAGCAACAACGGGAGTAATTCTTTTTTCACAAATGATTGATTCAATTCTTCTCTCTCCGAAAAGCAGGATATTTTATTATAGCTTTTTCCTTTTCTTCTGTCAAACCCGAATTTCGAAAACGCTTGGAAAGCTCAACAAAAAGCACCACCGACAAGCTCAAGCCCCCGACCGTCAGCCATTGCACAAAATTCAAAGCACAGGTGGCAAACACCGCACCGACCGCAGGAATGACCGAAACGAACAACTGCAGCAGCAGACAAATCACAAACGCCGCATTCATTTTCGGATTCGACAGCCAGCCGACACGAAACAGCGACGATTCACAGCGGGAATTAACGGCATGAAGCAATTCGGAAATGCTCAGGGTGCAAAAGCACATCGTGCGTGCCGCCGCTTCCCCATAAAGCCCACGCCCCAGCACAAACGCAATCAGCGACACCGCTCCGATATACATTCCCTGCAGCGCAATATCCAGCCACGCACCGCCGCCGAAAAAGTTTGTTTTCGGGTCAATGGGGTTGCGGCGCATCACATTTGCTTCGATTTTTTCCACGCCGAGAGCCATAGCAGGCAGAGAATCCGTTACCAGATTGACCCAAAGCAATTGAATCGGCAGCAGTGGGGACGGCAGATTCATCAGCCCTGCCGCCAACACCAAAAGCAGTTCACCGATGTTGCTGCTCAACAAAAAATGCACCACTTTTTTGATGTTGTCGTAAATGCCTCTTCCCTCTTGCACGGCTCGTACAATCGTGGCAAAATTATCATCCGTCAGCACCAAATCCGCCGCACTTTTCGCCACCTGCGTGCCGCTTTTTCCCATCGCACAGCCGATATCCGCCGCTTTAAGGGCAGGTGCATCGTTCACACCGTCCCCCGTCATGGCGACCACCTCGCCCTTGGCTCGCAAAGCGTTGACAATGCGCACCTTGTGTTCGGGATTGACCCTTGCATAGACCCGAACCGCCTGCGCTTTTTCCTGCAATTCGTCCTCGCTCATGCTGTCCAAATCCCGACCCGTCAACACCTTTTCGTTCTCCTGCGCAATGCCGATTCTGCGGGCAATGGCGCACGCTGTGCGTGGGTTGTCGCCCGTAATCATAACGGGCACAATGCCTGCCCTTTTGCACACGGAAACCGCCTGCTTCACCTGCGGTCGTTCGGGGTCCTCCATGCCGATTAAACCGAGCATTTTCATCGGGCTTGAGTCCTCGCCGACAGCCACCGCCAACACTCTCAATCCCTCTGTTGCCATGCGGTCATTTCGGTTGAGCCAAAGCCCTGTTTCGCCGCAGGCTCTTGTCACCGCTTCGGGTGCGCCCTTCATCACACGCAGTGTTTTTCCGCCGTGAAAAAGCGTCACTGTCATGGTTTTTGTTTCGGAGGAAAACGGCTGTTCATGCGTGCGTTTATACTCTTTTTCCAGCTCATCTTGATAGATTTTTTGCTTTGCCGCCGCCAAAATCAAAGCGTTTTCGGTCGGCTCGCCCTCCGCTTTCGGCGGTGTATGCGCCGTCAGAACCGCATTTGAGCAAAGCACGGCAAAGCGGAGCAAATCCCGACCTGTTTCGCTCGACGGCGACACCTCGCCCGACGCATCAACCAGCCTTTGCACCGTCATGCGGTTTTGCGTGAGCGTTCCCGTTTTATCCGAGCAAATGTAGGTCGCACTGCCCAACGCTTCCACCGCCGTCAAACGGCGCACGATTGCATGGTTTTGCGCCATGCGTCCGACCCCGGAGCTGAGCACAATCGTCACCACCGCTGGCAAGCCCTCGGGAATCGCCGCCACCGCCAGGCTGACGGCTAACATGAAGCTTTTGAGCAGGCTGTCATGCCGCAGCAGACCCATGCCGAACACAAGCGCACAAATGCCGACCGCACCCAAGCCGAGAATGCGCCCGATGCGTTCGAGCCGCAGTTGTAACGGCGTTTGCGGTGCTTGCTGACTGCCGAGCATATCCGCAATTTTGCCAAGCTCGGTGTTCATGCCCGTTGCCGTCACCACCGCTTTTGCGTGACCGCTGAGCACCACACTCGGTGCGTAGACCATGTTCCCCCGTTCCGCAAGAGGTGTATCTTCTTTCAGCACCAACGATGCGTCTTTTTCGCACGGCATCGCTTCGCCCGTCAGCGCACTTTCCTGCACGGTCAAATCCACGCTCTCAATCAGCCGTCCGTCCGCCGG
>DNXM01000021.1:2943-3122 GCA_003505905.1 Oscillospiraceae bacterium | reverse complement strand
GAGGCAACCTGAACAATAGTATTTTCGCCGTAGCAATAAAAATCTTCATGCAAACCGCCCTCGCCGGTGTTATAGTAAATGCCCAGCTCCTTTGCTGCCGTCGCCAATGATTTATGCGCATTGTAGCTGATAGAGCCATAACTCATAGCCGAGAACATAATCGGCACAGACAATTCAAG
>DNXM01000021.1:643-2894 GCA_003505905.1 Oscillospiraceae bacterium | reverse complement strand
TGTTTTTATATTTCCGTCAGCATCACGCTCGATATGATTCGGCTTTTTACCGAGAAACACACGGGTTTCCATTGGCTCACGCAGTGGATCAATAGGCGGATTGGTCACCTGCGAAGCGTTGATTAGTATTTTATCCCAATAAACAGGAAGCGGTTTCGGATTTCCCATAGAGGAAAGAAGGACACCGCCCGTATTTGCCTGCTTATATATTTCTTTAATTGTATCATCCTGCCAGTTGGCATTTTCACGCAAGCGGTCATCGTTTTTCACGATTTTCAGCGCGTGAGTCGGGCAAAGCGACACGCAACGCTTACAGTTGACGCATTTGCTCTCGTCCGACAGCATCACTTTTCCGTCTTCGTCAAAAAAATGAACTTCGTTGGCGCATTGCCGTTCACACACGCGACAGGCGATGCAACGATTTTGGTTTCGCACAACTTCAAATTCGGGAGAAAGATACAGCTCCGTCATAGCGATACACCTTCTTTCAGTTTAATAATTACCGGCTCGCCACCACGGGGTGACCAAATGTTTTGCGGCTCAGGTTCCATAACACGAATGGCGGCTTCCTCACTGGCGATATATACCATATCGTCCTTTTCGCCAACCACCATAGAACGAAGCTTTAACCTATCGTTAAGTGCCATAATACCGCCCGTAAATCCGAGAACAACGGAAAACGGTCCCGTAATTAACATTCCCGAGTAGACTTTTCTTAAAAACTCCAGCATTTCGGCTTCTTTCGGTGGCTTTTTTTCAATCGTGCTCCAAAACGGAGCGGCAATCACCGAAGCGGTTTCCTCCAATGTCAGTCCCTGCTTTCGGAGAAGATAGTCGGCAATATAAGTAATTACCTCCGTGTCGGTCTGTAAATTGCATTTGTATCCGTACATTTCCATGGTTCTGCGGTTAGCATCATAAGAGGAAATCTCACCGTTATGCACAATGGTATAGTCTAAAAGCCCGAACGGATGAGCACCGCCCCACCAGCCGGGGGTGTTGGTGGGATATCTGCCGTGAGCCGTCCAAGAATATCCTTCGTATTCGTCTAATTTATAAAATCGACCGACATCCTCGGGGAAGCCCACCGCCTTAAATGTTCCCATATTCTTTCCGCTTGAAAACACATATGCACCGTCGAGATATGTATTGATATACATCACGCTTCTTGCAACATATTCGTTTTCATCAATTTGCAAGCGCTCAAGCACACTGTGAAGCGGTGTTACAAAGTATCGGTAAATCAGCGGAACATCGGTAATTTCGGGTATTTTATGAATAGGAATGACCTCGGCTTTTACTACTTCAAAACGGTCCTTCAGGAGTCTCTCGCATTCTTCCTTTACGGTTTTTCCGTTTAAGAAAATGTGAAAAGCATAAAAGTCTTTATATTTCGGATAAATACCGTATGCCGCAAAGCCACCGCCGAGACCGTTCGAGCGGTCGTGCATGGGTATCATACTTTTGATGATTTTTTCACCGTTCATTTTTCGGCCGTCTTTGGAAATCATAGCCGAGATAGCGCACCCGGACGGGATTCTGATTTGACCTTCTTTTTTCATAATAACCACCTTTATCAAAAACGAAAAGGCGCCCATTCAAGCAGGGGATAAAAATCCTCTGTTTGAATGAACGCCTTTGCTCATTACCGCATTATTGTATCACAATCCATTTTCCTTGTCAATGGGTTTCACAATATTTTAATGAAAAACTTTCATATTTTTGCTATGTCGCTTGTATTTCGCTGATAATTTGCGTGATATTGCAACTTGCAAATCGTTTTCTTGCATTTTTTAAGAAAAAAACGAAAAAAGCTATTGACAAAATGAAAGAGGCGTTGTATAACACGGAGCATAAAGGCAAAGGCGCCTTGGAGTATATGCTCCTTGGCGCCCTTTCTCATACTGTATATAACGAGGCAATGGCGTCCCGATTTTCTTGATTGGGAAGTCTTTGCCTCGTTTTCATTTTAAGGAGGAACTGTTATGAAAACCGTACCCGAAACTTTTGGAACGCTTGTATTTGACGACCGTGTAATGAAAGCGATGCTCTCAAACAAGGTATATCAAGCCATGAAGAATACCATTGACGAAGGTCATCACTTAGATCCCGAAATCGCAGATGCCGTAGCAACTGCCATGAAGGAGTGGGCACTCAGCAAGGGAGCAACACATTTTACCCATTGGTTCCAACCGATGACCGGCATTACGGCAGAGAAGCACGATAGTTTTATTACTCCGTCCCCTGACGG
>DNXM01000021.1:0-502 GCA_003505905.1 Oscillospiraceae bacterium | reverse complement strand
TCTTATGCATTTATTAAGGATAAAACACTTTGTATTCCGACAGCTTTTTGTTCTTACAGTGGCGAGGCGCTTGACAAGAAAACACCTTTGCTTCGTTCCATGCAGGCACTCAATAAGCAGGCAATGCGTGTGCTTAAACTTTTCGGCAATGAGGATGTGACAAGTGTTCGCACCTCAGTTGGTCCCGAGCAGGAATATTTCCTTGTGGATGCCGCCATGGCTGAAAAGCGCCCCGACCTGCTGTTCTGCGGAAGAACGCTGTTCGGTGCGAAACCTCCAAAGGGACAAGAACTGGACGACCATTATTTCGGTGTTATCAAACCTCGTGTTCAGGCATATATGAATGAACTCAACGAAGAACTGTGGAAGCTCGGTATTCTTGCCAAAACCGAGCATAATGAGGTGGCTCCCGCTCAGCACGAACTGGCTCCCATTTACTCCACCACCAATGTGGCTACCGACCACAACCAGCTTACCATGGAAATTATGCAAAAGATTGCCA
>DNXM01000152.1:5084-12171 GCA_003505905.1 Oscillospiraceae bacterium | reverse complement strand
AGGTCATGCCATGACCTCTTGCCTGACCGTTGACGGGGTAGGTTCCGCTTGTGACTTGGTTGAATTCTTCATCGGTGAGATTGTGAGTCCAATTGCCGATGATGTTCTGGTAGTAATAGAGCGGAAGAGCGGTTTGCTTTTCGTTCCATGCCTTGCCCGTTACGGCGTGATCGGTCATGGCAAGAAAATCATAATCCTGGTTGTAGTATTCCAAAATCATGTCACGGAAGTCCACTTCCGCATCGCTGACAAAGGAATGTGTATGAAGGTTGCCCTTGTATGCACCCCAAGCGCCTTGACCCGACCAAACGACATCGGCATAAGGTGAAACAATGGTGTAGCTGCTGCTTGCCGATGCGCCGAGAACGGAGAAGGGCAGGATGAACAGAACGGAAAGGATAACGCAGAACAGTTTTTTCTTCATGATAGTTACCATCCTCTAACTGATTGAATTTCTTCTGCATGGTATCACATTTTGCTAAATGCGTCAAGTTCTTTTCACAACTTTGTCAAATTTTAGCCAAACGGACGAAAATGCCGTTGACAAGTTCATTTTTCCTTGGTAAGCTAAAAACGATTTCACTTGCAAAGGAATGATAGCATGACAAAACGAGAGAATTTGAGTGCGGGGATGAAAGTGCTTTCCGTTATTCTCGGAACGCTGGCAGGCGGCTTTCTGTGGCGTTGCCGAGGCGAAAGCGGCTTCGGTTCCTCGTGGGGGCTTTACAGCGTCGGTTTGATTTTGCTTTTGCTGGTTTGGCAGTTTTACGGCAGACGGCAAGGAATGACCTACGAAAAGCTGCTGACGGGTTCGTTTTTGACCGGCTTGGGTGTTACGGGCTACGCAACGGTTTTGATGCAGGCATCGGGTCTGCTCAACAGCGATTTGCCGTATCAGGGCGAAGTGGTCGATGTGACAATCAATCCCTACAGCGGTTTGTTCATTATGCTGATTATGGGCATGACTTTTATTCCGTTTTATTCGTTCTTCGTCACCTCACTCTTTTCCGACAAGAAGTACCGGCTTCGTCATTATGCTGTTGCCGCCGTGATTTTCTTCGGTGTGTCGGCTCTTTGCAAGCTTACCGTTGCACACCCGATTCTCTCCGCCATCAATCCCGAGCAGGTGAAGTGGGCGGCGCTTGGGTTGAGGGACAGCGGCCTGCACTACACAAGTCCCATGAAGACATATTTGTCGCACTTCATGAATCGCTCTTGGACGCAGGACATTCCTTTTTTTGAAAATTATTACATGAGCATTGAGCATATTTCCGATTTGTTCGGTGTTTTGGCGATAGATGCTTACGCTTTGTTCGGACGAAAGGACAAGGTTACTTGCTTTGCCTCGCTGATTATGCAGGTGTTTGTCGGTATCGCCACCACGGCATGGACTTCCCTGATGCTTGTCAGCTTTGATACGGGTATGCTCGCCGATGTAAAAGCTCCCCGTTTTCTCGGGGAAAGCGGCTGGCCGCTTTGGGAGTTTGCCACGGGTGCCTCGGTTGGTTTTATTACGATGCTGGTGTTGGCACTTCTGCCGAAGAAGTACACCAAGCAAACCCAACAAGATACTACACCGCTCACACAAAAGCCGATGCTGAATTTGGTTTACAATACACTCATTACCGTGTTCATCCTTTGTCTGACTCCGTGGCGTGTTATTGGTTTGCGTATCGGTAAACTGCTGTATCACAAGGAAATCCTTGCAGACTCCTCTCCGACGGGTGATATCATTATGATTGCAGGCACGGTCATTATGGGCGTACTGATGGTTCGCTTCCTAAAAAAGAACCTGATTGACCGCCGCACGACGCCGTTGAATATTCCGCCCGTCAGCTTCTCTTTTGTTGCATTTCCCGCATATTTCGCCATGTGCGTGCTGGCTTATTTCTTCCTCAATCGCTGTCCGATTTCGCAAGTACCTTACGCTGAAATGACGAGCGCTTCAAACGCTTTATATTTGCTTACGGGCAGTGAGCAGATTGAAACATTCCTTATGTTTCTCACATTCCTTTTGATTGTTGTTTTGTATGTCCCGGTTCGCAAAAAACTGAAAAACGACTTTGCCGCTTAAAGCCAAAAGCAACGATTTGCGTGGAAATACGACAAATTGTTGCTTTTTTTCTTGATTTGAAGCGCACTTTCCGTTATAATAAACTATTATTGTATTGCTTTGCAAAGAGAGGAAATCCATGTTCGAGCTGTATACGGGTTTGCAGGGAAAACTGCACATTCAGGGCATTGCCGTGGATGAAAAAAACCAATACATCTATTGTTCTTTTACGACGAAATTGATAAAATACGATTTTGACGGAAACATCGTCGGAAGCGTCGGCGGCTTGACGGGGCACATGGGGTGCATCGGCTTTTGCCCCGAGGATGGCAGGGTGTACGGCTCGTTGGAGTACAAAAACGACAACATCGGTCGGGGAATTCACCAAGCTCTCGGTGTGGAAAAGATAAATGAAGATGCGTTTTATCTTGTTGCTTTCGATACGGCGAAAATCGTTCGCGCCGACATGGATGCTTACAAGGACGGTATCATGACCGCCGTTTTCTTGGCAGACCCGACACGGGATTATTCGGAATACGGCGAAAACGGTCAAAAGCACCGCTACGGCTGTTCGGGCATTGACGGAGTCGGTATTGCACCGCTTCCCGGCGAAAAAAACAGTGAAAAGCACTTGTATGTTGCTTACGGTATTTACAACGAAACCAACCGTACGGATAACGACCATCAGGTGATTTTGTGCCTGCCGTTTTCGGATTTTCGACGGTATGAACAGCCGCTGACGGAAAAGGCAATGCATCGCAGCGGCCCGAGTCGGGCTTTGCGTAAATTTTTTGTGTTTACAGGCAACACCGATTGGGGTGTTCAGAACTTGGAATACGATGCCTATTCCGATGCGTTGTTTTTAGCGGTTTATCACGGCTATAAGCCGCAGTATCGGAATTACGATATGTTCTGCTTGGATTGGACGAAAAAGCCCGAGCGACAGGCACTGAACGGCTTGCATGAGGACGGCGAAGTGCTGACGCTGAAAAATGACGGAATGTTTTTTTCGTTCGGTTCAACGGGGATGTATTCCTTTGGTGACGGGCGCTTTTTGTTTTCGGAAGAATGTGTCGAAGACGGGGAGGAGTGCAGTTACCTGCGGATGTATCATTTAACGGAAAGCGGCATTTTTGAACGGGAGAAATAACCGACAAACCTTCATTCTCGAATTTTGACAACAAACAGCTGTGCGGCACAACGGGAATGCGATAAGCAACGCAAAGATTTTATTTGAGAGGGAATTATATGAATATTTTTAACATGGACTTTTTCGGCACTTTTACAAATTGGGTAACCGCCTTTATCAGCAGTATTCTGCTGTTGTTCAATGTTACAACCGTGTCAAGCACGGCACCGAAAATTGATTTGAACGACTATCAGCTTGTTTTTTCGGATGAGTTTGACGGAACGAAGCTGAACAGGGATATTTGGTGTTCTCACAACAAAGAAGGCTTGCGCAAGGGTGGCTATTGGGTTGGTAATCAGGCAACGGTGAAAGACGGTAATTTGATTATCCGCACCGAATATAAGGACGGCAAATTCGGCGTGGGTTGGTATACTGCCGGGATTTGCACTAAGCAGGCCTTTAACCATAAATACGGTTATTACGAGTGCCGCTGTAAGCTTCCCGAGGGAGAGGGACTTTGGTCGGCATTTTGGCTGCAAAATTACGATGCCGCTCACAAGGTCACCATGACGGGGCGCACGGGCCAGGAAATTGATGTGTTTGAATCGCCCTATTATTATTTGGGCGGTGAGAAATCATGGAAAGTAACCTCAAACATTCATTACAGCGGTTACGACCTGTTCACGAAGTATCACAATGTCGGAATTACACAGTTGGATAACAATCCGTATCGGAATTTTAACACATACGGCTTGAAGTGGACGGAGGACGAATATGTTTTTTATGTGAACGGTTTTGAGGTTGCTCGTTCCTCTTACGGCGGCGTGTCCCGTGCGGAAGAATTTTTAATCCTTTCCTGCGAAGTGGACGGTGCGGCGGCAAAGCCGACCTTCGGTTGGTCGGGCGATATGCGCAACAATGACGAATCTTCTTTCACGGCGGATTTTGTTGTTGACTATGTTCGTGTCTACGACTTAAAACAAAACTAATACGCTGAGGTGCAAGAGAATGAAAAGAAACGGTGTTCGCAGGATTGTAAGCGTTGCATTGGCTTTTCTGTTTTTGATGAACAGCGTTTTGTTGGCTTTTTCGGCGGAGAATCCGAACGTACAGGGGGAAGAAACCGCCGTAGCACGGCTTTATGTTTGCTCAAGAAAAAAGAACTTTTGGGCAATGGGCCATGCGTTTGTCTATTTGGAAAACCTTTCCGATGAGGTGCTGACTGTCGGTGCTTATGAATTGCCGCCCGAGGAAGGTGTGTCAATCGGCACATTCGGCTTCACCCGTTCGGACGGCTTTGGCATTTACTACAACATTGAAGCCTATGTATACAACACATACGGTGATGAGGGTGTTATTTGCCTTTCCGCCGACTTGACCGCCGAGGAGGCGGAGCATTTCAGCAACTGCTTGCTCTACAGCAACACATGGGATTTTATGTTTTTTAACTGCATAGCCTTTGCTTATCGGATGTGGAACAGTGTTGCCACGCCGTTTTTAATGCCTCTCCTGTTTCCGTTCCTCGGTCGGCTTCAAATCCGAATGTACGGCGGAGAAACGGCTCCGAGGATGTTTTATCCGTCGGCAGACCGTGTTTATCGAATGCGCGGAACAGGCAAAAATTGCCGCTTGGAGCAGGTAAGCCCGAGATCCATTGCAAAATAATACAAACGGTAATCCGAAAATTGTTCTCATTTCGTACAATCAACCGAAAAATGCCGATTGGCTTGTATTGTCGAAAAAAGTCTGTTAGACTGTGATTGTCTATTATTATACAGGTAGGGTTTGTACACTATGAATTCATTGCAAACAGTTGAACTGTCACAAAATCAAAAGACGACCGTCAGCCGATTGGATGACAACATTTTCCTGTGCGACTATCATCAAAATTATCATTTAGACGAGTTGCTTGAACAGGGTGTGTCCTCTTTGGGCGATTTGCTCGGCTTTATTGTCAAAACAACCGGGAAAAAGCCGAAGGTCGGCGCACAAAAAGGGAGCGGCTGCACCACATTTAACACGCATACACCCGAAGGTGACCACCTCTTGGCACGCAACTTCGATTTCAAAGAAGCTCCGTGCACCGTGATTTGGACGCATCCGCAGGGGAAGTATGCCAGCCTCGGCGTGATTGATAACAACTTTATGCTTTCCGGCTGGAAGCACAATCACATAAAAGAAAATTCCCGTGAGCTGTTGATGGCGCCGTATTGCTGTGTTGACGGAATCAACGACCAAGGCTTGGCGATTGCCGTGCTTCAAATTCGTGCGGCGGCAACCAAGCAGCAGAATCAAAGCAAAAAGAATATCACAACAACGGTTATGATTCGTGCGGTTTTGGATACCTGTGCCAATGTCGATGAAGCCGTTAAACTGTTTGAAACCTATAACATGAGAGATTCTCTCTTTACTTGCTACCATTACCAAATTTGCGACCGTTTCGGGCGCTCGGCTGTGGTGGAATATATCAACAACCGGCTCCGTGTTTATGAGAGAGGAAACGAAATGTATTCCACGGCAGGCAGTGTTTATGAGGCGGACGGTTTGGATTATCAGTATGTGTCCAATTACACCGTCACAAAGAGCCTTGACGGCTTCAAGGTCGAACAGCATGGTGAAGACCGCACCGATGCGGTGAAAAGTGCCGTGAAGGAATGCGGCGGCGTTATGACGGAATCTCAGGCGATGGATTTGTTGAGCTATGTCCGCTTGGAGTATGACCATCCGAAGTATCCGTGGAATATCATTGCCTTGTGGAGTGCTGTTTATAACACAAACCGTGCTTCGGTTCTTTTGGCGGCAAACCACAATTACAAAAAACTGTATTCTTTTGATGTTGCCCATCCGTGCAAGGTTCTTGCAACGGATTCTATCAAAAAATCCGCATATCCGCAGGGAAATTGGGGCTATCTTTAAGAGAATGCAGTCTGTGACGGAATTTTGCAGACTGCTTCTTCTTTTTGCTTGAAATCAAAATGAAAATGTGATAAAATATTTGGAGTATCAGGGAAGGGAGAATGAGAATGAGAGAATCGACTTTCGATTATGCGGAAGATATCATCAGCAAAGCGATGATGTTCGCCATTGCCGCACACAGCGGTCAATATCGAAAGGATGCTCGTACTCCTGCCATTATCCACGCCATGGAAGCGGCGGTCGTTGCTTCCACGCTTACCTCCGACCAGGATGTTATGGCGGCGGCATTGCTCCACGATACGGTGGAGGATACCGATGTTGTTTCCGAGCAGCTTCAGGCGATGTTCGGCGAAAAGATTGCCGATTTGGTTGCCAATGAAACCGAAAACAAGCGCCGGGAAATGTCGGGTGAAAGCAGTTGGATGATTCGCAAGCAGGAGTCTATTGACGAATTGAGAGCTTCCGAAAATATCAATGTGAAAATCTTATGGTTGAGCGACAAGCTGTCCAATATGCGTTCCTTTTGTCGAATGTACGAACAAAAGGGCGACGAAATGTGGAATGAGTTTAATCAAAAAGATAAAACGAAGCAGGAGTGGTATTACCGCAGTGTTGCCCAGGCCGTGTCCGAGCTTGCCGACACATCTGCTTACCGAGAATATATTATGTTGACCGACCGCGTGTTCGGAAAGGAGAAAAAAGAATGAATTTCAGCGAAAACAATCAGGTACTTACTCTCTTTTTAGAAGGGCATATTGATTCGGCGAATGCCCCGGATGTCGAAAAAGAAATCAATGACATTCTTGAGCAGCAGAACCCGACAAATCTCATCTTGGATGCCGAAAATCTGACCTACATTTCAAGTGTCGGGCTTCGCATTGTGCTTCGCCTAAAGAAGCTGTACAAGGATCTGTCGCTCATCAATGTTTCCAACGAAGTGTATGATATTTTCGATATGACCGGCTTTACGGAAATGATGGACATCAGTA
>DNXM01000152.1:290-5070 GCA_003505905.1 Oscillospiraceae bacterium | reverse complement strand
ATACCGCCGCTTGTCGATTGAAGGCTGTGAGCAAATCGGTCAAGGCTCAAATGGCGTGGTTTACCGCCTTGATGCCGACACGATTATCAAAGTTTACCGCAACCCCGATAGCTTGCCGGACATTCACCGTGAGCGTGAATTGGCTCGCAAAGCGTTTGTGATGGATATTCCGACTGCGATTCCCTACGATGTGGTTAAGGTCGGCAACAGCTACGGCTCGGTTTTTGAGCTGCTTAATGCAAAGTCCTTTGCCAAAATCGTCACCGCCGAACCGTCCCGCTTGGATGAAATGGTGGATGAGTTCGTTAAGCTGCTCAAGCAGATTCATTCCACCGAAATCAAGCCGGGCGAAATGCCTTATATGAAAGAGGTTGCAATTAGTTGGGTAAACGATTTGCAGGGCGAACTGAACGATGACGAGTGGAAAAAGCTTTCGGCACTCATCGAAGCCGTTCCGGAATGCAGTACAATGCTGCACGGCGATTACCACTTCAAAAACGTTATGGTGCAAAACGGCGAAGTACTGTTGATTGATATGGATACCCTTTGCATCGGTCACCCCGTGTTTGAGTTCGCGTCCATTTTCCTTGCCAACAAGGGATTCGGCGAAGTGGATCACACCAAAACCGAAGATTTCTTGGGTATGCCGTACGACACCACGCTTGCCATTTGGCGCAAGACACTTGAGCGGTATTTTGATACTACGGACGAAGCAAGGCTTGCCGAATATGAAAATAAAGCCATGGTTGTCGGCTATACCCGTCTTTTGCGCCGCACCGTTCGCCGTGAAGCGGAAAACACCGCGTTGATTGATTATTGCAAGAGTCGCCTGAGCGAATTGCTCACGCAGGTTGATTCGTTGGATTTTTAACAGAAAAGAGGGGAGCTTTTTTGCCTCAAATTGTTTTGAAAGCTGTTGTGGAAAGCATACCGAGCGCAACGGAATTCATGGATGCCTTGCTCGAAGAATACGAATGTAACATGAGGGCACAAATGCAGTTGGATATTGCCATGGATGAGTTGTTCAGCAACATTGCCCATTATGCCTATCCGAACGGAGAAGGCGATGCCACGGTTTTGGCGGAGTTTGACGAAGCACAGCGGATATTTTCACTGACCTTTATCGACAGCGGCGTTCCGTATAATCCGACCGAAAAGGAAGACCCGGACATTACGCTTTCGGCAGAGGAGCGCAGCATCGGCGGACTCGGCATTATGATGGTGCGCAAGACCATGGATGAAATGACCTACGATTATCGAGACGGAAAGAATTATTTGACCATCTGCAAAAAAATATAAGAAAGAGGTTTGAATTATGAACATCATCAAAACAAACGAAAACAATGCTTTGACCCTTGCTATTCAGGGTCGTTTGGATACAACGACCGCACCGGAATTGGAGCAGGTGCTTCAATCCGAATTGGACGGTGTAGCTTTGCTTCGCATGGATTTTGAACAGCTTGAGTACATTTCGTCCGCAGGTCTTCGTGTTTTGCTCAGCGCACAAAAGCGCATGAACAAGCAGGGCGATATGGTTGTTTGCAATGTCAACGAAACGGTTGCCGAAGTGTTCGAAATCACGGGCTTCAGTGATGTTTTGAACATCGAATAAACCGAATACCGCAAATTATAACGACATGGGTTCGATTGCTCGTTCCCATGTCGTTTTTTTATTCAATTGGTTCTGCTTTGTCGATATCAAAATAAAAGACAACGCCGTTTTCACGGTTTTCAACGCCGTAGTTTGCTTGATGCATATCCAAAATAGCTTTTGAAATGGACAATCCCAACCCGAATCTCCCCTGGTCACGGGAATGAGATTTGTCGATTCGGTAAAAGCTTATCCACAGGTGAGGCAGCTCTTCTTCGGGTATCGGGTCACCGGTATTGAAAACCGAAATGCGATAGCCGTTTTCGGTTTCCTCACATCGCACTTCGATGAGCAGTTCACCATCCGCATGGGCAAGCGCATTCGACACAAAATTGTGCAGCACGATTTCCAGCTTTGAAGCATCACCGAATCCGTATGAGCCGCTCGGTGCGTGGATTGTGAGCAGAATGCCTTTCTCTTTGGCTAATATTGCATAGGAACCAAGGCTTTCCTCAATAAAATCAGCAATGTCAAAGGCTTTTGGCTCAAGGGTGTAGGAGCCGGCTTCGTATTTGGAAAGCTCCAAAAGCTCACGCACAAGATGATTCATCTTGCGTGTTTCCTCAATGATGATATCACAGTAATCGTTGTTGAGGGCTGCGTCCGTTTGAATGCCGAGCTTTAATCCTTCTGCATAGCCCTGTATGATGGCAATCGGCGTTTTCAATTCGTGCGAAGCGCTCGAAACAAATTCCTTTCGCATGGTTTCCAACTGCCGTTCGTGCTTGATATCCGCTTCAAGCTGTTTGTTTTTTTCTTGTAAATCGCAAAGCGTGCGATTGAGTGATTCGGAGAGCGTGTTGATATTTTCCGACAGCTCACTCAATTCATTTTTTGTTTGAGCCGTACATTTTTGTGAAAAATCCATGCTCGCCATGCTTCGTGTGATGCGGTTCATCTCCCGAATCGGCTTTGTGAAACGGCGAACAAACAAGTAAAGGATAATGATAATCAGCAAAAAAGTGGCGCCGGCAATCCAACTGACTTGCCGTGTGGTGGCGTTTGCGGTGTTGTTCAGATAATCCAACTGGGAGTTTACTTTGATGGTGGTGCCGTCCTTCAACACGGTTGTGTAGGTCAAATACTGTTTGCTTTTGTTGGCATCCTGTTGAATTTCATAAATGCCGTGCTCATCTTCTTTGATTTTTTTCAGCGGAATTTTATCGGATTTGGATATCATGGATTGAAACCAGTCAAAATCCGAATTCTCAAACCATTCTTCCGCAAAACGGTTCACATTTGTGTCGTATAGCAATATTCCCTCGGCGTTGAAAATTTCAATCTCAAGGCTTGCTTTTGCTTCGATATCCGCTGTTTTTTCAAAGAACTTTTCACGGTTTCCCTCCAACAAAACGGCAATTTCTTTGCCCGAATCGGACAGCAAATGCTCTTGCCTGCTTTGATAAAACACTTTTGAAAAGCGGGAATTCAGCAAAACAATGCTCAACAAACCGATGCAAATGGTCGCCGAGGTAATCATGGTCAGCTGTAATTGCAGGGGACGGGGCTTGATAAACCAATGCCCGATTTTCAAAAAGAAAGCTTTGGTGTGCCGCATCGTTTTCCTTCCTTTATTCCGTTTCGATTTTGTAGCCGATGCCGTAGACGGTTTTTAAGTGCTTGATTCCCCATTTGCCGAGCTTGGTGCGCAACCGTGCCACATGGGAATCCACCGTTCGGATATCGCCCACATAATCAAAGCCCCAAATGTCGTCCAACAGCTGTTCTCTTGTGAAAACACGGTCGACGGAGGATAAAAGCTTGAGCAGAATTTGGTATTCTTTCAGCGTCAGCTCAAGCGGAACGCCGTCAAGGGTGACTTCATGGGCATTTTCGTCAACCTTGAGCCAATCCAGCAAATCCGTTTTTTCAGCGGATTCGGACCTTTTTTCGGAATGCTTGAGCAAAACGGCAACACGCTTCATTAAAACGCTTGGGCTGAATGGCTTGGTAACATAATCGTCCGCACCGACTTCAAAGCCCATAAGCTGGTCGAATTCTTCGCTTCTCGCCGAGAGCAGGAGAATGGGAACATTACTTGTTTGGCGAATTTCACGGCAAACCTCCCAACCGTTCATATTCGGCATCATGACATCCAAAATCAATGCCGACACATCCTCGGTTGAGCGGAACAGCGACAGAGCTATATCTCCGTCCGATGCTTCCAATGCTTCATAGCCTTCGTTGGCTAAAAAATCACAAACCAAGCGACGAATGTGCATTTCATCGTCGGCAACAATTATTTTTTTCATCGAAACCGCCCTTTCCGAACAAAACAACCGATTTTCTATTATTGAGATAGTACCACAAACCTGATTTTGCCGCAACTGATTTTACAGTCTATTCACAAAGATAGCAAACATATGTCGTCTGTTTTGCCGCTGTGCTGCATATTTATGAAGCAGAGAACAACTGTTTTAAGGAGAGCAAAACGATGGAAGAGTTTGACGAAACCTATGCAGGAACCCGACTTGGATCCGTGCGAAAAAAGAAAGAGAAGAAAAAAGATTGGTTGGTGCGCCTTTCAACAGCACAGCTTGTTTTGGCAATTATCGGTGTCGCTTTGCTTTTGGCGGTTTCCGAGGTGTCACCGAATACCTTTGAAAGCCTGAAGGAAAAATTCGAACATATCATGCAGGTGGATATGGGCGTGGGCGAGGTCGTTGATACACTCAAGCGAAGCATCGAACGGCTTCCGTCCGCCGCTTCGAGTTCGGAAAGGCAGGAGATAACCGCCGAGGTTGAAAAAACAACCGAGGAGATTTCGGCACAGGGCGGTGAAGACGGCACGGCGCAAAACACTTGCTTCGCCCCGATTTGTTCAACGGTGATAATGGTCATGCCTGTAAAAGGGGAGATTACCTCTCGTTTCGGTTACCGTGTGCATCCGATTACGAAAAAGTACGGAATTCATAACGGCATCGACCTTGCCGCTGACGAAGGCACACCGATTGCCGCCGCTTTCAACGGTAAGGTGGAGAAAATCGGGAGCAATTCCGTGCGAGGAAATTACATTGTGTTGAGCCACGGGAAAAACACCAAAACCTATTACCTACACTGTTCCGAAATTTCGGCGGAAGAGGGTGCGGTGATTCGTGCAGGGGAAATCATCGCAAAGGTTGGTCAAAC
>DNXM01000152.1:0-228 GCA_003505905.1 Oscillospiraceae bacterium | reverse complement strand
CTGCGATTGACGGCGTGTATTACAACCCGGAGTGGCTGATGCCATGAAAATGCAGGTTCGAAATTGCTGTGTCCAAATCAGCTTCTTTTTCTTTTTTACGGTTTGCTTGGCATTGATTTTGGATAAGACCAACACGGCGGTGTTGGCTCTCTGCGCCGCAGGCGTGCATGAGTTGGGGCATTTGGTGTGTATGCTGGCGTTTGGCGAGCGTCCGTCCTGTGTGCGCTT
>DNXM01000035.1 GCA_003505905.1 Oscillospiraceae bacterium | reverse complement strand
CTACTCCCGAGAGTTCTCGGAACAGTTTAACATCTGCTGCCTATTTGGTTGAAGACGGGGGTTTATTTGGGGGTTACGAGCAATCAACCGAAGAAAACCAATAATCACAAATTATTAAAAGCCGTTGCGAAAACATCCGCAACGGCTTTTTGCTGTAATAATTTACTTGTATTGTGCCATCAATTCCTTTGCCACTTGAAGCGTATCTTCCTGTTCAACTGCATCATATTCCGGAGTGTATTTTGAAATCCAATCGCGTTCCACCTGTGCCAAATTACGGTTAAACTCACTGCCGAGATATGCGTCACGCCCGAGGCTCTGCATCTTGGTTCGCTCCGGCATCGGACGCTTTTTGAACGAAACGGCAAGATATTCAAATAAGGCTCGCCAACGCTTGAGATAGAATGTTTTCAGCAAGCCACCCCAATCTTTCCAACAGCAGTCGTACAAATCATTGTCCCGTACAGGGCCGAAAATCGTAATCTGCGCCAGCAGATTGATTTCATAATTCTGACATTCATCTTCTGTGGAACCGCATTTCTTCGCCTGCCCAAGGTGATAAGGCAAAGCAAATTCTTTCTTCGTCATCAGCAAACGGTCTAAATCTTCAATCAATTGTAGGAAAGCATTTGTATTGGTTTCAAACTGTTCAACATTCTTTTGTCGATAGCCTTCTAACGCCGATTGGCAAAGCTCTTTGGCTTTATTGCTCAATGCCTGACGCAGAAAATCGCAAACATCCAGTTCATATTCATAACTGTCTGCATGAACGGCAAGCATTTTTTCAACCGCCGAAAACAGAATAGCATTGTCATAGCCGACATCACAACCCGCATCACCGACCGAAGTGTGATTCGGCGAAACGGACGGACGGGCACAAATGATACTGCCGGCTTCTCGTTTCGGCTGATTCGGACGGTAGCAGGTATCGAGCAAAGCACGAACGATTTCACCCGTGTCGTCCTGTGTTTTCCAACGGTTTTTGAAATATCGGTTCATCCAGCCTGCCGTATCCGCTTCAGTTTCGACCAAGCTGTTCATCGTCCATTGACGGAACAGCTCATTTGTATCAACACCGTCCGTGCAGGCGCCAACACCGCAAAGGCGGTCATCCGCTTGCACAACATCATCAAACCGCTGTCCGCAAACCGATGAAGCATCTCCGTGCAACGCCGTCACATCACAACCGTTGTAATGCGTGGTGAGCAGGCACGGAACACCGTTCGGCACATCGTCAAGGCAATCGCTCAAAACCAAGAGTCTTTGAGCATCCAAATTTTTGAGCATTGCGGGTTTTGCGGAAGAAGCGTGAAGAACCCATGTTGCGTTTTCGTTATGCTTGGTCATAACATGGAGAATTGCCGTGCCGATACCTGCTAAAAAAGCATCCCCTTTTTTGGCAGGTGCATGAGCATAATACGGGTCCGCCATATAAAAATCGGAATCGCCCAACAAGAGTGACTGATTTTTCAAAAAAGCGCTTCCGATGCGCATGAAGGCAGGGTCACGGGTTGCAATTTGATATTGTTCCGGAAATTTACACCAGGATTCCGCTTTATTAAAACGGGCACGAAGCTTGGATTTGATGAACAATCGGGACACATAGCCCGAAAAGCTGTGCAAAATCGGTTTCATGCCAAGCTCTTTTTCCCGCTCAAGAATACGGCGGCCCAACGCAATTCTCGCCTCAACCGTTTCCTTGCGAATTTGCGGAACACAGCCGTCATAACAGTTGGAAAGCTGCCAGCCCCAATAAGAAGGACCCGAAATATCCGTCAAAGCGAAAGGCTCACTCATGCCGATTTCAACCATCGTGCGCATCCAAACTGCCTCGGTGCCGACCACGCAAAGCGGCATATTGATACCGTTCATCGCCATAAAGTCGATTTCTTTTTCCCAACGCTCCCAATCCCACCAACAAGCTCCGCAGGAAAAGAACGTATCTTCCATGCAGGTGCGGTATTTGCGGTTAATAAGAGCTTCCTCAGGCTGTGTCGGCAAAACAAATTCACGGTATCGCAACGAATGGTCAACCGAAAATGCGCCGCCGCACCAATCACGCAAAAAAGCGTAATATGCAACCGCCATACTCACGGCGCAATCGCCTTGAATATGCACTTTGCCGTTCTTCGCTTCATATCGAAAAAAGTTCATTCCCTGCTTTTCTTCGCACTGTTCCGTTATAAAACAATCCGAAAGCTCGGGCGTGTTTCGTTTAATGAGATTGCTTATCATATCCACTAACATCCTTGTGTTGCATTTTTGCGGCAGTCACGGTATTTTTCATCAGCATTGCAACCGTCATCAAGCCGACACCGCCGGGCACGGGTGTCAAATAACCTGCTTTTTCCTGCACGGCATCAAAATCAACATCACCGCACAGCTTATTGTTTTCATCACGGTTCATGCCGACATCAATAACAACCGCACCGTCTTTGACCATATCGGGCGTCACAAATTTCGGCTTGCCGACTGCCGACACCAAAATATCCGCCTTGGAGGTAATGCTCGACAAATCAACGGTTTTGGAGTGACACACCGTCACCGTTCCACCTGCGGCAAGCAAAAGCATTGCCATGGGCTTGCCGACAATGTTACTGCGCCCGATAACAACACAGTTCTTTCCACAGGGATCAATTCCCTCGTACTTCAGCATTTCCATGATACCGGCAGGTGTGCAGGGCAGCAAAACAGGGTCGCCAATCATAATGTGACCGACATTGATTGGATGGAACGCATCCACATCCTTTTCAGGAGAAATGGCATTCAAAATAACCTTTTCGTCAATTGCTTTCGGAATCGGAAGCTGACAGAGAATGCCGTTAATTGAAGCATCGCCGTTCAGCTTTTCAATCAACGCAAGCAGCTCTTCCTGTGTGGTTGATTCCGGCAGAGCATATTCAAGCGATTGAATTCCAACCTGCTCGCAAACCTTTCTCTTATTATTTACATATGTGCGTGAAGCCGGATTATCGCCGACAATAATGACCGCCAGTGAGGGAGAAAGCCCGTTTTCTTTTAGTTCAGCCACTTCAAGCGACACTTGTGATTTGATATGCTCGGAAATGATTTTTCCGTCAATTCGTTTCATGATACCACCCTATTCCGTATATAGATGAAAAGGGCGCACCTCGGTGCACCCTTTAAGGTTTGTTCGGTAAACTTATTTGTTGCCGTCCTTGAAGAAATCAAGGAAATCAAAGTAATCGTCATCACCGCTTCCGAGGCCGTTCTGCGCAGCAGGCTCAACGGCAGGAGCAACAGGAGCAGCAGGCGGAACCGGTGCGGCACCCGTTGGAATCGGCGCAGCAGCCGGAGCAGGAGCGGGATTGTTCAACATATCGCTGACATTTGCGTGCTGAGAATTAAGGGAGGCGTTAAAAATGTCTTCCACCTTCGGCGGTCCCTCGATGGCGCCCTCGGCACCAAAGCCGAAGCCCGTAGCGATAACGGTGATGTAAAGCTCATCGTTGAGCGAATCATCAAAGGAAAGACCCCAGATGATGTTCGCATCGGGATGTGCGGCATCCTTAATCTTTTCACTGGCAACTTCGATATCTTCCAAGCCGATGTCGGGCGAAGAGGTAATGCTGATAATAACGCCCTTTGCGCCCTTAATGGAAGTTTCGAGCAACGGACTGGAGATAGCGGCTTCTGCGGCGACCTCTGGCTTGTCCTTGCCCTTGGCGTAACCAAGACCCATGTGAGCGTGACCTGCGTCCTTCATGACGGAAAGGAC
>DNXM01000208.1 GCA_003505905.1 Oscillospiraceae bacterium | reverse complement strand
TTTCTCCATAGCACTGCTTGTTTGCCGCCGAAATGCCCGAAACAGTGAAAACGCCGAGCCCTGCCGAATCGCAAACAAGCAGTGCTATGGAGAAAATTCGGTTATCCCGAACCTCGACCCGAAATTTGACCAGCAAAAACACGGCGACCGATACCGCAATGGCACTGCACGCATAAACAGGGTGCGAAAACATCGTCGGCGGCGTGCGTCCGAGCAAAGCATCTCGAATCAAGCCACCGCCGCACGCTGTGGTAATGCCCAAAATAATCACGCCGAAAATATCCATGCTTTTTCGAATGCCGACTGCGGCACCCGAAACGGCAAACGCAACGGTGCCGATAATTTCAAAAACCAAAAGAAAATATTCCATTCCTGTCCGTCCCACTTCATAAAGCAAGGCACATAGCCTCTAATTATATTATTATAATAGCTACGCTTTCCGATTTCAAGATAAATTTTTAACCATTTTCACGGAAAACGCAAAAATGCCCCTTGCTTTTTTGAGCAAAGGACATTTTCGTTTGGTTCGCCGGTAAGCTTGTGTTCGGATATTCTGCCGATGCGGTGCACCGGTTTGTTTTTATGAACGGTACAGTCAAAGGCTTGATTTATCTGTGTTCCCGCTTAAAATGCTCGTACAAAAAATCACGGTAGCAGTCTTCCAAATGTGTCGGCTCAATGCGGTTTTCGTTGAGGAAATCCACAAAGCACACTAAATCCTCCTGCGTGAGCAAGCGCACCGCAAAACCGTTTTCGCCCCAACAAATGCAGGGCTTGCACGACTTTCCCTGTTCTGTAATTTTCAAGCGGTAGTCACGGCTTGTCTGCGCCCGCTGTGCTGTCTGAATCGCTTCCATGCTTTGCCCTCCGTTTGTTTTGATGAGCCTATCATAGCACATATGTGAAAAAATTTCAAGTGTTTTTTCAAAGCTTCCCAAAATCTTCGTTTTTTATTCGCTTTCGGCAAAAAGTAAAAGACATCCACCCGAACAGGTGAATGCCTTTTACTTATTTGAGGGGGTAAAAGCACCCTATGAAAAGACGCTGCGGCTGCATCTCTCCGGAGTGCATCTACATAGTAGCGAGAGGAGTTTGCTTTCATTTGCCAAAAATGTTAACAATATGTTAATTATTCAATCACAAGGGGCTCACGGTATCCGTCACCGTCAATCGACCCGTAATCGGCTCGGAAACACGGCCATAGGCGTTCTGCGCCCGAACGGTGATGCGATAAGTGCCGTTTTCAAGCGGAAGCGACTCGATGCACAGGTTTTCCGTGTCGCCGTACCGATTCAAATAGTAGTGGGACATGATACTATCCGACCAAACGGATTTTCCGTGAGAATCGGTAATATCCACTTTATAATCATGAACAATAAACTCATCCTGTGCGGACGGAAACGACAGACTGACACGGTCGTTGCCGTCGGTGCGTGCCTGAACAGCGGCATCCAAGGCGAAAGCAGGAGCCGTATCTATGTGCTTCATGTTGTGGAAGGTATAGGCAAAATTCGACTTTTTGTTGAAGTCGGTCAGGTAATAATCCATGCCAAAATAGGCATCCGTCAGCAAATCATAGCTCAAAACACGGGTGTTACCGTCTTTATCCACTTCAATCACACGGAACTGTGCCGCCTCACGGTAGCCCGCAGGGAACTGACCGGCGAAAAGGTCTTTTTCCATTTCAAAGTAGCTGAGCGTGCCCGTACCGACAGAGGTGTAACTGCCCTGCCACAGGGAACGAGGGTCGTTAATCGGGTAATGCGAGTGACCCGAAAACACAACCACCTGCGAATAGCGGTTATAAATCGCAGCCGTGGTCAAATCGCCCCAATGTACACTGCCGTAAACCGTACCGAACGGATGCGGATGCTGGAAAACAAAAACGGGCTTGGTTTCATCGTCCGCAACCGCCTGCTTGAGCTGTTTTTCCAGCCAAGTGTTGACACCCTCGGAGCTGTAGTCGGTGTTCGTGGAATACGATACGCCGATGAGATGGAAACCGTTGATGACCACATGGTAATTCAACGGAGCGTCAAATGTTTTTTCAAAGCGTGTCAACGCCGTGTCGCCGTCATGGTGCAAATCGTGGTTGCCCAGCACATTGAGCAGCTGTGTGCCCGGGCGAAGATTATCCTTACAGATTTTGATGAATGCCTGCGCCTCGGTATCCAAGCCGCTGTTGCTGACATCACCGGCGAACGCAATGGCATCAAGCTTTTTGTAACCCGTGGAGGAATTCTCGGCAAGGTCGTAAGCCTTGTTGATAAATTGTGCCAAACGGGTGCGCTCAACCTCGTCCGTTTTTTCGCTGATGTGAACATCGCTTGCCACGGCAAAGCGCAAAACGGGTGTGAAGTTCGACGGTGTTTCGGGCAACGGCTTATAACCCGAAAACGGATTGATGACAGCCGTCACAAACGCCATGACACCGGCAAGTAATTTCGATAATGCAATTCCGACAAAAGTCAACATTTGGTACTTCCCTTCAAAAATGTAGAAAACAGATAGGGTAATTATAGTCTTATTTCCGAAAAATGCAAGTCTTTTTGAAATTTCTCAAAAAATTACAAAACAAATGTTTGCTTTTTGTGAAACTTTGTGATACAATACATTTGTTCGATGAAAAATGACATATTACCGCCAAATCAGCAATAAATCGGGAGGATTCGCTATGTTAAACGAAACACAACAAAAGATTTATGAATTCCTTTTGGAGCGTCTGCCCTGCGGCGTTCCGCCATCCGTGCGTGAAATCGGCGCAAATGTCGGGTTAAAATCCACCTCCTCCGTGCAGGCAAACCTGGATGTGCTGGAAAGTGAGGGCTTGATTGCCCGTGACCCCATGCTCAAGCGTTCCATCCGCATCGTCGGTCAAAGCGAAAATGTCAAGCAGGTGCCGATTCTCGGTACCGTTGCCGCCGGTGCACCCATTTTGGCAGTGGAGCAAATTGAAGGATACCTGCCGTTTTCGGGCTTTACCTCGAGCGACAAACAACTTTTTGCCCTGCGTGTGCGTGGCGAAAGCATGATTAACGCCGGCATTTTGGACGGTGACATTGTCATTGTCGAGCGCACACCCGTCGCCCGCAACGGTGAGATTGTCGTGGCATTGGTCGGCGATGAAGCAACGGTCAAAACCTTTTATAAAGAAAACGGGCATTTCCGTCTGCAGCCGGAAAACGACACCTATGAACCGATTATCGTGCCGGAGGTTGCCGTTTTGGGCAAGGTTGTCGCTTTAAATCGATATTATTAACAAAGGACCAGAGAAAAAAATCGCAAAATTTGATACTTTTTTCATAAGCGTGCAAGTTGACACGCAATTGTGTTATATGATATAATGTTGTCAATTCTTTATTGTTTGGAGGAATTACACATGAAAAAAGTAACCCGACTTCTCGCCTTGGCTCTCGCCGTCATCATGGCGGTCGGTTTTGCCGCCTGCGGCGCAAAGCCTGCCGAGGACAATCCCGCAGCAGACACTGCAAAATCATTCGTCATTTATTCCGACAACGCATTTGCCCCGTTTGAATTCCTTGACACCGCCACAAACACTTATGTCGGCGTTGACATGGAGCTTCTCGCCGCAATTGCCGCTGACCAAAACTTTACCTATGAAATGAAAAACGAAGGCTTCGATGCCGCTATGGGTGCCGTTCAGGCAGGTCAGGCCGACGCCATGATTGCCGGCATGACCATCCGCCCTGACAGACAGGAAACCTTTGATTTCTCCGAAGGCTATTTTGAAGACGGTTCCATCCTTGTCGTCGGCAAGGACAGCGCCATTTCTTCCATTGAAGACCTCAAGGGTAAGGTTGTTGCCGCCAAGAAAGGCACCACCAGCACCGACTATGCCGAAAGCATCAAAGACCAATGCGGTTTCACCATCACCTATTTCGAAGACAGCCCGACCATGTATCAGACCGTTATCAACGGCAATGCAGACGCTTGCTTCGAGGATTTCTCCGTTATCGGCTGGGCAATCAAGAACGACGGCATCGCTCTGAAGACCGTCGGCGAGGTTGTCAACCCCGGTTATTACGGCTTTGCTGTCAAAAAGGGCTGCAACGCTGACTTAATCAGTATGTTCAACGCAGGTCTTGCCAACATCAAAGCAAACGGCAAATATGACGAAATTCTTGCCAAGTACGGCTATTGATTTTTGTCGATAAACTGAAATGAAACGAAAAGGTCGCTTCCGGTGACAACGCGCACCGGAGGCGATGTTTTGGATAAGAGTGAGATAATGGATTTTAGTGCAGTTTTAAAGAATGCAACCCCTATGCTGATGACCGGCTTAAAGAACACCGTCATCATTTCCCTGCTTGCCATTTTAATTGGTCTTGTGATTGGCTTAATCACCTGCTTTTTGGGTCGTTCCAAACACATTGTCCCCCGTGCGATTGCCGCCGCCTATGTGTGGTGCATCCGGGGAACCCCGATGATTGTGCAGGCTTTTCTTGTGTTCTTCGCCTTTCCGCAGGTCATTATGATTTTTGTTGACGGCTTCAAGATTGACCCGTTTACCGCCGGCTTGATTACATTAAGTCTGAATGCCGGTGCCTATATGTCGGAAATTTTCCGTGGCGGTATTGCCGCTGTCAGCGTCGGTCAAATCGAAGCGGCTCGCAGCCTCGGCTTGAGCAAAAGCAAAACCATGCTCAAAATCGTGCTTCCGCAGGCGTTCAAAATTTGTATTCCCTCTTTGGTGAATCAGTTCATCATCACCGTTAAGGATTCTTCCATCCTTTCGGTTATCGGTTTGGCGGATATCGTCAACCAGGCAAAAGTTTATGTCGGCTCTACTTACCAGTTCTTCCCGACCTACATCACCGTTGCCGCTTACTATTTGGTAATGATTTCTGTTTTGATGGTAATTTCCAAATTCATCGAAAAGAAATTGAATTATGACAAGAAGAGAAGAAGTTGAATTATGACAAAA